>PLWR01000634.1 GCA_003165615.1 Acidobacteriota bacterium
TACAAGACATGTAAGCACTTAAATCCAAACCGCTCTAGTTGCATTAATAAGCGATATTATTTGTGGCTCTCGGAAGGGCGGGGCTTTAGAGGCTGCGGAAAAACGCCCCAATACTGTCATCCTGAGCGCAGCGAAGGACCCCTGCAGTTCGCGGGGCGCGCGAAAAGAACGAACTACAGGGGTTCTTCGCCCAAAAAACGGGCTCAGAATGACAGCGCAACTAGTTTTTCCGCAGCCTGTTAAAGCCGGATTTACTTTCCATGGCACGCCTCGAACATCGCGCGCAGATTTTCGAACGGAACATCGGGGGTAATGGTATTGGTGGGGGCAAGGATCAGGCCATTGCCAAAGGGCTTGCCCAGAATATCGATTGACCGGTGGACAGCGTCTTTGACTTCCCGGGGTTTGGCGCGGGGCAGAAGCGACTGAACGTCGATGGACCCGCAAAAGGATATACGTCCGCCGAACCGGCGCGCGAGTTCCGTGATGTCCATGGCGCTGGTCTGGATGGGGTCCAGCACGTCAAGTCCGACTTCGATGAGGTCGTCCACGATTTCCGTAACATTGCCGCAGGAATGCAGGAAGCAATCCATGCCCAGGCGATGAGTTTCGCGAAACAGTGTTTCGTAGGGCGTCTTGAAGAACTGGCGCCACGTCGAGGGAGACATCAAGAGCTCTCCCTGCGTGCCCCAATCGTCCAGAAAAAGCAGCGAGTCCACGCCGATCTTTGCCCACTTGGGTATGAGCTTCAGGGCATAATCCTCCAGCGCCTCGATCAGGCGGTGCATGTTGGCTTCTTCCAGGTGGAAATCCATCAGCGCATTCTCAAAGCCGCGAATGCTGAAGACGTGGAACAGTGCCGCCCCGAAGAGGCCGAAGACGTACTTTCCGGCGCCGTGCAGAGCCTGAGTGGGAGCAATTGCGGCATCAAGGCGTCCGGGCTCGTCGGGATCGGGAAATGTAGTGGCCAGATATTCGTCCAGATTTGCCCAATCGGTTAGTGGGTTGCTGACCTCGGTGGCGCCTACGCCTCCCACTATGTGCTTCCATCCCACCCCCCATTCGCTGATCCACTCGGCGTTGGTCATCATGGCCTCGGTGGGCGTGATATTCACTTTCGGTTTGTAGCCCACCATCAGGTCGTATGGGGAGACGCGCCCCAGATCATCGGGGAACTCTCTGTAGAGATCGTTCAGCGCCTCGCCGTAACGGACGACGAGGTCGAGCGTGACCCGCCGCAGCCATACCGGACAGCGCGCGGCGTTTTCTCTCTTCACCGCGCTCTTCAAAAGAGCGTGATTAGGCGGGGCGGCGATTTGCGCGGCCCATACCGCCTCGTCAAAGCGGGCAACTCGTCTTTCCATCTCCGCCAAGGGGTAATTTCGCCAGTCAGAAGTTTCGCCGGGTGGGGGGGCTATGATATCCATCGATAGGGTCTCCTATAATCAGGGCGAGAAGCTAGCACCCGCCATGAGGAATGTCAACAACTACAACGCACCGCAAAAAAAGTTGCGAAAACCTGTGATTGGGTATAGACTCGGCGCGCCGGAATAGCAAAAGTGGTAATTTTAGTCGATATAAGGGGCCTCGCTTAATGCCTTCCACCTGCGGCGTGGAAGGATGCCTGCCGACAAGCCTCAACCCAGTAGTTCAGGTAACCCTGGAGGAGTTGATCTCATGCGAAAAATGCAGTTCATACTGTTATGCGGATTGGTGTTGTTGGTGGGGCCAAGCGCCTCTGCCCAGTCGGTCACGTGGTCGGCGCCGCAGAATGTCACTGGCGCAAGCAACGTCCTGACCGGAAACATCTTTGAAGCCTATGGTTTCGGGCCGGGCGGGCTCGCGAGCACGACCATCAACGGAGTCACGTTCTCTCCGTTCGATGCCACGGATCTATACAGCACAACTTTCGGAAACCTCACCCTCACGAGTGGGGCGGTGGTGGGCGGAGCTTCCGTCGGCGCATTCTCCTCGTTGTCTGCGCCGTTTACCGGTCTTCCGAGTGACTATCAACTCCTGCTCGGCTCGTCAGCTTATACGGACTGCGTATCATGTAGCGCGCCGTTGGATGTTACGCTGAGCGGGCTGACGATTGGCACGGCTTACGAAATCGAAGTCTGGGTCAACGATTCGCGCGGCACTGTTGGCCCGTATCGCACGGAGACGCTGAGCGGGACCACGCCAGCGACCCTCGATTTCAACACCGGGACCGAGGGCGGCGTGGGCCAGTACGTCATTGGGACATTCACTGCCGGCGCCCCGACGGAGTCGTTTGCGATTACGGGGGTCGATTGCTGCGGCGCCACGTTCCCCAACACGGCATCGCAAATCAATGGCATCGAGGTGCTCACTCCCGAGCCCTCGACGATGACGTTGCTGGGCCTGGGAGTGCTGGCGTTGGCCTTCCTGGGAAGGCGCCAGTCTGGTCCGGTGCGGTCCGCATAATTCCCGAGCTGCTTGGCGGGCAGAGGCGTAACCCTCTCGAAGTACCTCGGCCCGCCAACACGATTCGTCCTCCCTCTGTTTTGAGCCCTCGAAAATTTGCCGGCGCGGGCCGGCGCTGGTCATTTGTCTATCTTGCGGTCCCCGCTCTCCTCCAAGGGGGCGAGGGGAAAGCAATTCTATATTCTGGGTGCTGTATTCATGAACGGCGAACCCCAATACTGTTCACTTAAGCGGTTTCAGAACTCAAGCTGGAAATNNCATTGTGCACAGTCTAAGTGAACAGAATTGCGGCTGACCCAGTGCAGGTCCGCCGCACCTTCCGCTGGCCGCGCAGCGAGGAAGGTCCTTACGCAGTGGTGTCTTGGCCTGTCGCCAATTTGCCAATTGGCGGCGGAGGCGGTGGTTTCAGTCGGCTCGTCACTTCCTCAATCACCGCAAAGAGTTCTTCGGATCTTATGGGTTTGGCCACATATCCGTCCATGCCTGCTGCCAGGCATTCTTCCCGGTCGCCCTTCATGGAGTGAGCGGTCATGGCAATGATGGGCAGGTNNGGCATCTGCACATCCATCAACACGACATCAAAGTGATCCCACAGCAGGGCATCCAGCGCTTGCCGGCCATTGGTGGCCAGCGCCACACAGTGCCCATGCTTCTCCAGCAGGCGCAAAGCGACTCGCTGGTTGACCAGGTTATCCTCCGCCAGAAGGATCCGCAGGCCGTGGCATTCCGCGGGCAGGGAATTGGGAGAAGCCAATCCGGCCGATTCAGCAGGCTTGGATGGTAAGGCTGTGCCGTCCGCCGCAAGCAGGGGATGCGGCGTCTGAGCCCTGCCGAAGCACGCGGTGAAATGAAACGTGCTGCCCGCTCCGACTTGACTCTCCACCCAGATGGCGCCGCCCATCAACTGGACGAGGCGGGAAGAGATGGTCAAACCCAATCCGGTTCCCCCGAACTTTCGCGTGGTGGAGCCGTCCGCCTGTGCAAACGGCGCGAAGATGACGTGTTGCTTTTCCGCTGGGATGCCAACCCCGGTGTCGCGGACGGAAAAGTGCAACAGCACCTGACCGGAAGCCGAGGGTTCGCGCTGAGCTTGCAGGGCAATCTCGCCCTTTGGGGTGAATTTTAAGGCATTCCCGAGCAAGTTGACGACGACCTGGCGTAAACGGGTGGGGTCACCAAGCACGAAGTCGGGCACCTCCGGCCGGATGACACAGGTCAGATTTACGCCATTTTCGGCCGCCTTCCGGGCGAACGTTTTGGCGCATTGGCTGAGGAGGTCGCGCAGATCGAATTCAATGGACTCCATCTCCAGTTTGCCCGCATCCACTTTGGAGAAANNCCAGGATATCGTTGATGATGGTCATCAGGGATTCCGCCGATGACTTGGTCATCTGGAGGTACTCCCGTTGCTCGGGCGTGAGCTGCGTCTCCAGCGCGATATCCGTCATCCCCAGAATGCCGTTCATGGGAGTGCGAATCTNNTGGCTCATGTTGGCGAGGAATTCCGCCTTGGCCCGGTTTCCCGCTTCCGCTGCCGCCGTGGCTTCCCGCAGTCCCTCCTCCGCTTGCAAGCGTACGGCGATCTCCCGGTGCAGATCCTGATTGGCCACATACATTTGGAGGAAGACCAAGGCGGTGAAGGTGATGGCGAACAACAGGATGATCAGCAGATGCACTCGCTGCAAGGGTAGAGGGTCGTCGGCGCGGTACAAGGTCCAGATTCCCACCAGCGGAACCATCACCACGCCCATGATCGCCAGTAACCCGGCATACCTTGCCAGCCGCGTGTTGAATGGCATCGGTCGCTGGCGGCCCGGCGGCAACTTCCCCCCTTGGACGGCTGCCAGGATAAACCCGCAAGCCGCGCCAGTGAATCCCAAATCATAAATGGCGCCCGGGTAATACGCTCCTCCGGAATTGATGGCCGTGTTTACCCATTCGGAGGTCAACGCGTAAAGGCCGGCAGCACCGAAGAGTTGGGCGTAAAGCAGTTTCCAAGGCCGGTCGGAGCGAAGGATCAGGACGCCCGCAAAAACAAGCAGGGCGATGTTTTCCGAAAAATAGAGGAAGTTGTATCGAACCCAGTAGATGTTTGGGTCGGAAAACAAGAACTGGTGGGGAAAGACGAAGTAGGCATAAAGAAAGACCCAGAAGAAAAGCAAGAGGAGAAAGCTGAAGCTGGTCTGGTGCAGCCGCCGGGTTAGGTGCGGACGGGTGGCCAGCGCCGCCATTAACGGCACCGTATGCAGGAACAGGGCAGGATCGCCGATGGATTCATTCGGCACATCCGTATGAAGCCGCAATCGATAGTAAATCCACAGCCACTGGTCAAGAGCCCAGATTCCCAATCCTAAGGCGAGGAGTGTCCAGAAGGAGCGCGAACCACGGCCTCCCGTGAAGGCGTTGAATGCGGCGGCGCCGGTGGCCGTGAGCATCAGAAGGAAGAGGGTGATGAAGGCATAGGCGGTCAGCCGGTTGCCGGGCCCCAGGACCGCGCAAGCCGCTGCCTGGGCAACAATGATTGCTACCCCAGCCGCAACCCACCGAAACGCCCCGCCCAGCCCAAGGGCGGCTCCCACTGCGCTGATGGCCTTGTGGAGGGAATCGGCCAGCCCTCGGGCGGAAGTTACGATGGACCCATCTGCCGGCAAAGGCCCCTGCGCCTCAGAGCCGGCTGCTGGCGACGGGTCGACCTTGGGCCTGCACTTCGACATATCCATTATATCGGCCAACTCTAACAATCTCTTGAGCCTTCACAGGGTGAAGACATAAGTTTGACACCAGGTGGCGGCTCGCGTACGATACTTCCCCAAGTTAAGGGTGAAATCAGAACTCGGGCTGACGCTGTCGCCCGCAAGGGGCCATAAGTGGCCAACAAAACGTCATAAGGGGGGAATCGCAATGAGTACCACGCAAACATCCGTCCGGCGCTATCAGAATTTTATCGATGGGGAGTTCGTCCAAAGCTCCTCCCAGAGCATGATCACGGTGATCAATCCTGCCACCGAAGAAGTGATATCGGAAGTTCCCAATGGTGCCGCCGCCGACATCGACGCGGCCGTCCTGGCTGCGGAGCGGGCGCAAAAAACCTGGTGTAAGCTGCCGGCCATCAAACGCGCCGGCTATCTCCGCGAGATTGGGCAGGCCATTCGCGAAAACAAGGATGCTCTGGCCCGGATCATCGTGGAAGAGCAAGGCAAGATATTGCCCCTGGCGGAGGTTGAGGTCAGCTTTACCGCCGACTACATGGACTACATGGCCGAGTTTGCGCGCCGCTATGAAGGCGAAGTCATCCAAAGCGATCGCGCTAACGAGAACATTCTGCTGTTCAAAATGCCTATCGGGGTCATTGCCGGCATTCTGCCGTGGAATTTCCCCTTCTTCCTGATTGCCCGGAAGATGGCGCCCGCGCTGGTGACCGGAAACACCATTGTCTTCAAACCCAGCAGTGAAACGCCCAACAATGCCTTCGAGTTCGCCAAGCTGGTCTCGAAGTCCAGTTTACCCAAGGGGGTGTTCAACCTGGTCTCCGGCGCCGGGTCGGTGGTGGGCAAAGCCCTTGCCGCTCACCCCAAGGTCGGCATGGTAAGCCTCACAGGCAGCGTTGGGGCCGGTGTCGCCATCATGCGGGCGGCGGCGGAGAACGTTACCAAGGTGTCGCTCGAACTGGGCGGCAAAGCTCCGGCCATCGTGATGCAGGATGCGGACCTTGATTTGGCGGCCAAATCGATCCGCGATTCCCGCATTATCAATACCGGCCAGGTGTGCAACTGCGCCGAGCGTGTCTACGTGCAGGAATCGGTGGCGGAGAAGTTTACAGACAAAGTGACTGCCGCCATGAAGGCCACCCGCTTCGGGGATTCTCTCCACGAGGATGGCGTAGACATGGGCCCGCTGGTCAGCAAACAGCAACTTCACGACGTGCAGGCTGCGGTGGAACAAGCTGTGAAGGACGGGGCTAAAGTCGTTCTGGGCGGGGAAAAGACAGACCCTCCCCGGGGGTTCTATTACCCACCCACCGTGCTCACAAATTGCCGGCAAAATACCGATATCATGCAGAAGGAGATTTTCGGGCCGGTTCTGCCCATCACCACATTCAAGGACCTCGACGAGGCCATTGAGATGGCGAATGACTGCGAATACGGTCTGACATCTTCCATCTACACGCAGAACCTCGATGTGGTGATGCGGGCGTGCAACGAGATCAAGTTTGGTGAAACCTACGTTAACCGCGAGAACTTTGAGGCCATGCAGGGCTTCCACGCCGGCTGGCGGAAATCCGGAATTGGCGGCGCCGACGGCAAGCATGGGGTGGAAGAGTACCTGCAAACCCATGTGGTCTACATCGACTATAACCAGCAGAAGAAGTAAGGTGGCCTAAGATCAAATCAACTATCGCGTGCCGGGTGCAGACGCTGGAAGGAAGCTGTGAAAAATAAACAATCTCACGCCGTGACGCCAAGGCGCGAAGACTCGCAAACAATAACCACTTCATTGTCTTTTCGCCCTTTGCGACTTGGGGCCTTGGGGTGAGATGCTTTTGCTTGTTTTGGGATTATTTCACAGCTTCAAATAACCGTCTGCGCCAGCGCGCCTTGCCTGCCCTACTGTACATCTTACACGTTGAAAGAATTGACTGAGCGGTCGTCTGCTGAGAGTACAATGTGGGGCTCGGCGGAGGATGCCATCATGACCACGCCTTTGTCGCCAACGGAACGCGAAGATTTTCGCCAGCTCTTCGCGAAGCGACTGGCGAAGGTGAAGGCGAAGACTGCTGACGTGTTCGCGTTCCGAAAGGTTGAGCAGCCGCCCTTCATCGTGAACGCCGCCCCCTACTGGGCCTTTGGACTCGATCCCGAGGCTTTTCCCGATCGTTATTATGACGAACCGGCAGTGATGACCCAATTCCAGGAGCGCAACTACTACGAGCAGGTGCGGGAAATCGACGATGACTTTGTTCCTTACCTGATGCCCTGGTTTGGAACCGCGGTCGTCGCTTCGGCGCTGGGTTGCCAGGTGGATTTCCCGTCCAAGATGGACCCGGCGGTAAACCCGCGCCACTATCCCGTGTTGGGTCCCGAGGACGTCAAGAAGTTGCAGATTCCCGACTTCGAGAAGGACGGCCTGATGCCGCGCGTCCTCCGGTTTCTCCACTATATGCGCGCCGGCAGTTTCCTTCCCGTGGGGATTACGGATTTTCAAGGGCCGCTGACCACCGCCAATCAGCTCATGGGCTACGACAAGCTCATCTACCTTATGCAGGATCACCCGACTGCCATGCATGAGCTTATGGATAAAGTTACGGAGACACTGATTGGCTGGGTCAAAAGGCAGAAAGAAGTAATCGGCGAACCGCTGACGGAATGCATCTCCGATCAGCAGGTCTATGTCGGCCGTCACGCCGGGGTTTGGTTCTCGGACGATGACGCGGTTCTGATGTCGCCGGGAACCTACCAGGAGTTTGTGGTCCCTTACAATAGCCGCATTCTTAAAGCGTTCGGGGGCGGGTGCCTGCACTACTGCGGCAATGCCACCCACCAGGCGGAGAACTTCCTCTCAACCGATGGCCTGCTGGCCATCAACAACTACGCGCTGTACGACCTGCGGGCGTTTAGGGAATTGAAATCGCAGTTGGAGGGCCGCATCGTCCTGTTTGCGTGTGATTTCACTCCCGAGGATTATGCCGAATACTTCCGCGAATTGCTCGACGGCCTGTCCTTCCGGGGGTTGGTGATCGATTCCCAATTCACCCCGGCGGTGGCGCTGGTTCAGGGGGGGAAATACGTGCAGGCTTGCCGCGACCCGCGGCTGGGCCGCAGGATGGTCTTCGAGCACCTGCGTAATTATTTCGAGAAGCAGAAGGCGGCATAGCGATTGGCGCCGCAAGCAAGCGCGGACCTGTTCTTCAAGCCCGCCCTTGAACTGAATTTAATAGAACAGGCTGGGAGGACGCGAGGTGATGATTCGACGACTGTTCATGACCATGCTGGGCTTGAGCCTGACCGCCTTGTATTTACAGGCGCAAACGCCTGACCAGGCCGAGATGTTTCGCCCGGGGGAGGTGATGCTCGATGCGGCTGGCCAGCCGATCAATGCGCATGGGGCGGGCATGCTTTATTACCACGGGGTGTACTACTGGTTTGGCGGAGTCATGGAAGGCAAAACCGTTAACCAACACGTACCTCTTCCAGGCGTTTCCTGCTATTCATCCCGCGACCTCCACCATTGGAAGAGCGAGGGCATCGTTTTGCCGCCGGTCATCAACGATCCCGGGAGCGATCTGGTTCCACCCCGATTCGTCGAGCGACCCAAGGTGGTTTACAACCCGCGGACGCGGAAATTCGTCATGTGGATGCATGTGGATACTATTGACTACCAGTACGCGCGGGCGGGAGTGGCGGTGAGCGATACCCCCACCGGGCACTACCACTACCTGGGCAGTGTTCGCCCCAACGGCTCCATGAGCCGCGACATGACGCTCTTCCAGGCCCACAATGGCAAGGCGTATCTGATTTTCGCGTCCGAAGATAATCAGACCATGCACATTGCTCAATTGACTGACGACTATTTGAAGCCTGATGGGGTCATGATCCGTATCTTCGTGGGTCAGTACCGTGAAGCGCCCGCCGCCTTCCAATATCGCGGCCGATACTTCCTCATCAATTCCAAATGCTCGGACTGGGCGCCGAATGCGGCCCTGTACGCGGTGGCGCCGTCCATGCTGGGTCCCTGGAAGGTAATGGGCAATCCCACCGTGGGTCCCGGCTCCGACAAGACGTTTAATTCGCAGAGCACCTACGTTCTTCCGGTTGCGGGCCGGCGCGGCGCGTTTATTTTCATGGCGGACCGCTGGAACCCTGACAATTTGGAAGACTCGCGCTACATCTGGCTGCCCATCAGCATCCACGCTGATAAGCTGGAAATTCAGTGGCACGATCAATGGGACCTTTCCATTTTTAAGTAGGGAAGCGGCCGAGTCGCACGCCAAATAAGATTCACCACAGAGGCACAGAGGTCACGGAGATTAGGCGGAGAAAGAACATCTGTTAACGATCAAGGAGCCGTGATCCCAATCTCGCGCCAACAGAAGTTCTTTTCTCTGTGATCCCTGTGCCTCTGTGGTGAATCTTTTCTTCGCGGCACTCTAAGAAGTTGGGAGGCAAAGGATGAGGAAAGCGGCAATCGCCGTGGCCATGTTTCTGGCTTTGACTGGAGGCATTCTGGCGGCGGGGGGTGGGCAATCGACCGACGAGATGGCGAGCAGTTTTCTTACGCCGCCGGATTCCGCCAAGCCCTGGGCCTACTGGGTATGGCTGAACGGCAACGTCACCAAAGAGGGCATCACCAAAGACCTCGAGGAGATGAAACAGAAAGGGATCAACGGTGTCCTGATCTTCCAGGCTGGCGATCGAGGAACTCCCCCGGGCGTGCAGTTTTTGGGCCCGCAGTGGCACGAGATGTTTCAGCACACTTTGCGCGAGTGCGCCCGCCTGGGCATGTCCATCAGCATGGGCCTTTGCGACGGCTGGAATGCCGGCGGCCCTTGGATTACGCAGGACCAGGCCAATAAGAAGCTGGTCTACTCGGAGTTGCAGGTGGACGGGGCGAAGCAGCTTGACCGGCTGCTCCCCCTGCCGCCGGTGGTGGACAACTACTATCACGATGTGGCGGTGCTGGCGATTCCGGAAAAGCCCACCCGCCCGGTGACTCCGGCAATGGTGACAGCCAGCTCCACCCTCGAAGGATACGTGGGCGAATGGAACTTTTACCCGCAGGACACCGTGGATGGCGACCCTGGAACCTATTGGTCCTCGGAGAAGAAGGCGCTGAATTCGAGCGACCCCATGTGGCTCGGCTTTGATTACACGGACCCCCTGCCTGCCAGCGGAATCTATGTGCAGCCGGGTCCTGACAGCGGTCCGCGCGAGTGCGAAGTTCAGTCGTCGGAGGATGGGGAGAAATTCACAACCGTTAGCCGTTTCACCCTGGAGAAAAGGCAGGGAAAACGCGTGGATTTTGCCACAGTGCGAAGCCGGCATTTTCGTCTTGTGATGACCTCGGCCTACGGAACGCCCGTGCAGGTGGCGGAGGCTGTGATGCTGCGCCAGGGGGATGAGCCGATCCTTCGCCACGGGATCAAATGGTGGTGGTTCAAGTCCGGCAACCGCGCCTTCTGGGATTATCCGCGCCAGGGTCCGGCGGCGCTGGAAGAGGAGTATCCGCAAGACGGCGCGGTGGATTACCGATTGCAAGAAGTCGTCAATCTCACGTCGTCGCTGGATGCGGACGGCCGCCTGACGTGGAACGTACCGCCCGGCCGGTGGACCGTTCTGCGTTTCGGGTACACGCTGGAGGGCCAACATATTCGTGCCTCATCGCGCGACACTTATCGCGGCTACGAGGCCGACATGCTGGACCGGGCCGGAATCGAAAGCCACATTGAACACGCCGCGACGCCCGTCCTCGCCGATGTGGCGGCCACCCATACGCACGTGCTCAAGTATCTGCACATTGATAGCTATGAACTGGGTGCCAATCTCCGCGGCCAGCAGCCCCAGTGGTCGCGCGCCTTTGCCGAGGAGTTCCAAAAGCACCGGGGTTACGACCTGACTCCCTACCTTCCCACCCTGGCCCGGCGCATCGCGGAGAGCCGCGACGTGACGGATCGCTTCCTCTTTGACATCCGCTGGACCATCGGCGACCTGATGGCGGAACAGTTCTGGATTCCCTTTGGCGAACTCGCGCACCAGCGCGGCCTGAAAATCGAAAGTGAAACGGGTTACGGCAGTTATCCCTATCCGCATATCGATAGCTTGCGGTGCGCGGGCAACAATGATCTGCCCATGGGGGAATTCTGGTTCGGTACCGATATCATGTCCCAGTTCGACCCTTGGGGAAACGTCATTCGCACCGAGGCGAGCGCCGCCCACATTTATGGCCGCCCCGTAGTGCAGGCGGAATCCTTTACGTCGTGGCTGCACTGGCAGGAATATCCGGAATCGCTGAAACCCGTCGGCGATGAAGCTTTTCTCAACGGACTTAACCGCATGGCCTTCCACCAGTACACCGCACAGCCCATGCTCGATATGAAACCCGGCTGGCAATACGGAGCCGGAACGCACTTCGACCGCAATATTACTTGGTGGGAGGAGGCACGCGGTTTCTTCGACTACCTTGCGCGCTGCCAGTATTTGCTGCAAATGGGGCGGTTCCAGGCCGATGCGCTTTACTTCTACGGTGAGGGCGTCAGCAAGTTCGTGCCTTCCCCCGAGTACCTGCGCCCTGCGCTGCCTACAGGTTACAACTTCGACGCCGTCAATGCCGACCTGGTTCTGCACGGCCTGGCGATTGACCATGGGCGGTGGACCCTGCCCTCGGGGATGAGCTATCGCGTGCTGGCGCTGCCGGAAGATGGCGTGATGTCAGCGGCCGTGCTGCGCCGGATTCGTGAGTTGGTGGAGCAGGGCGGAATTGTGGCGGGGCGCAAACCCCAGCGTACCCCCGGACTTGAAGATTATCCCCATGCCGATGCCGAGGTGAGAGCACTCGCGGATGAGATGTGGGGCAATGTCAATGGGGTGAAGGTGGAGTCAAGGAGTCTGGGGAAGGGGCGAATCTATTCCGTCGCATCTCTGGGCGATGTCTTTACCGAGCAGAACATACCTCCCGACTTTGCCTACCCGACCGGCGAGCGCGGGCCGCAACTTGGCTTCATCCATAGAAGCACAGATGACTCCGAGGTGTACTTCATCTCCAACCGCACAGACCGCGATGAGCAAGCGGAATGCACCTTTCGCGTGGTGGGGAAGCGGCCGGAGTTGTGGGACCCCGTTACCGGCGAATCGCGGCCCGCAGTGGCCTTCAGGCAAGCCAACGGGTTGACCACCATACCCCTGGAATTTGTGCCCGATGGTTCCATGTTCGTTATCTTCCGGCGCCCCATTAGCGCGGATGGGCAAGGGGAAGCGAAGAGCAATTTTCCCGTTTACTCCCAGGGGGAGCAAATTCATGGTCCATGGACTGTGAGCTTTGATCCCAAGTGGGGCGGGCCTGCGACCGCTGACTTTGAAAAACTGCAAAGCTGGACGACGCGGCGGGAGGATGGGATCAAGTACTATTCCGGCACCGCAACCTACCGCAAGTCGTTTGACCTTTCCCTTGCGCTGCGAGGCGCCCATGCGAAGGTGGCGCTGGACCTTGGTGACGTGAAATACGTCGCCCAGGTGCGGCTAAACGGAAAAGATCTTGGCCCGCTGTGGACCAAGCCCTTTCGCGTGGAAATCACCGATGCCGTAAAACCAACCGGAAATGTCCTGGAGATTGACGTGGCCAATCTCTGGCCCAATCGCATTATCGGTGATTCTGAGCTACCGCCAGCGCGGCGCTACACGCACACCAACGTTGTTTACACCCAGGACACGCCGCTCTGGGAGTCGGGCCTGCTGGGCCCCGTCAAGTTGGAGTTGATTGAAGAAAGTGGGAGGTGAAGAAGGGTAGCGCGACCTGTTCTGGTCCGCGGCTTTCCCTTGCCCATGGGGGGCGAACCGCGGACAAAACAGGTCCGCGCTGCACCGGCTCAGCGCCTCCGCGCCGCTGCGGTGAAAAGGGTCTTCATACGAAAGGAATCATAAATGCGCAAACTTCCACGTGATCGCATGACCGCACGGCAGCGTATCGAATGCACTTTGCGTGGGGAAATCCCCGACCGAGTGCCGATCTTTGATTTGATTCAGCACATTCCCCTCATTGAATATGTCACCGGAGAAAAACTGACACTTCAGAACGGATTGGACTTGCTGTGCAAGACCATTGGCGCGCGGCTTGACATCACGCGCGGAATTTCCGCCCCGGCGGAGGAGAAGACATTCACCAATGAAGATGGCTTTGTCTATAAGCAGGAGTGGTGGACCACGTGGCTGATCGACCGCCCCTTCCACGACGTGGAAGGGCTGCTGGATTATATCCCGCGCGCTATTGAGGAACTCCGCAATCGCAAGTTTGGTGACATGTTCACCTTCGCCGGAAAGGGCAACGTGTGGGGAGCATCCTCCAAGACGCCGCGCGAGCAGTACCTGGATTTGCAGGAAAGAGTGGGAGAAAACACCGTGATTTTTCCCAACGAAAGTCCTGTGGGGCTGGACACGGCACACGTTCGGGCGGGATTGGACCTTTTTGCTTATGCTTATGCCGAGAATCCTGAATTGGTCTCAGACTGGCTGGAAGCCTTGAACTGGGCGGAAATCCAGCACGTCCATGAATGGGCGGATTCCAAACTGTCGCCCGTGGCCCTGGTCTATTCGGATATCGCCGGCACCAGCGAGCTGATGTTCTCGCCGAAGTTCCTGCGCAAGGAGTTCTTCCCCCGGCTCACGAAGTTGGTGGCGGCGTGGCACGAACACGGCATCAAGGTCATCTACCACTCGGACGGCAATCTGTGGGCGATCCTGGAGGATTTCCGCCAGGCCGGGATCGATGGCATCAATCCTCTTGAACCGCTTTCCACCATGTACGCGGGTGACATTCACCAAGCCTATCCGCAATGGGTGTTAATGGGGGGAATTGATGTCTCCCAACTCTTGCCGTTTGGAACCGAGGCGGAAGTGCGCTCGACCGTACGCAAGACCATCGCCGATGCGGCGAAAACCGGCCGCCTCTGGATTGGTTCATCCACGGAGGTTCATCCCGCCGCCAAGCTGGAAAACGTTCTGGCCATGTGGGATGAAATCGAGAAATGCGGTTATTACGATGCGTAGAGGGCAGTAAGTAGAAGCGCCCTCCGTCATTGTGTGTGCGGTTTTTGGCGCCAGCGTGGTGTGCTTGTGGAGCTCGCTATATTTCCTTGCTCAAGGGTTGGTCGCTGACCGACTGCATCTCGTTTGTCGTTATGCAACAACAGGGCATCACCCAAGTGCTCACCGGAGATCACCACTTCGAAAAAGCGGGCTTTACGGCTCTGCTCAAATAGACCAAAAACTGCACACTACTGGATGACAGCCGGGCTTTCTAGTGGTAATCTTCACCACTCAGCCAGGTGGCTGGACGGCGATGTGAGAGTTGTCCGGCTCCGCCTGGGAGCACACGAACGGCAGCTACTACACGGAGGTCATTTCATGTCGAGTCTTACGATCCCGATTGTCCTCGCGATCATCGCGGGGATCATCAACGGGAGCTTTGCCACTCCTACCAAATATGCCAAGGTTTGGAAGTGGGAAAACATCTGGGCCGTCTGGGCACTGTTTGGGATGGTGCTTTTTCCCTGGATTGCGGTCTTCATCACCGTTCCGCGCCCCTTGGAAGTTTACCAACTGGGAGGGCCAAAGAACGTATTGATGCTGGTTGCTTTTGGCGTGGGTTTCGGCTTGGCGCAAATCCTGTTCGGCCTCGGCATCGCGGCGGTCGGCATGGCGCTGAATTTCGCCATTGCCATTGGCATTTCCACGGCTTTCGGCTCGCTGCTTCCACTCCTGATCCAGCATCGGGACAGGATCTTTACCCCCCAGGGCGGCATGATCTTCCTGGGAGTGTTTCTGGTATTGATCGGAATCGTCGGGTGCGCCGTTGCCGGGAAGATGAAGGACACGCATCTGGGATCCGCCGCCGATCGCCCGCGCGAGTCCGCTGCCCTGAAAATGAGCTTCAAGGCGGGATTGGTCATTGTTGTCCTGGCCGGAATTGGCTCACCTCTGATTAATTTCGGGCTGGCGTTTGGCGACGCTTTGAAGGCAGTTGCCGGTACGCAGGGGGTGAGTCCCGGCACGCAGGCCAACGTCATCTGGGCGCCACTCAACACGGCGGCGTTCATCCCCTACATCCTCTATTGCAGCTATCTGTGGAAGAAGAACAACACCTCGGGACTGTTTCGCGCACCGGGCACCGGACGCAACTGGGTGTTCGGAGCCATCATGGGTGCGCTGTGGTTTGGCAGCACCATCATTTATGGCGACATCACCGCGCGCCTGGGGAACATGGGCCCCATCCTTGGATGGCCGCTGTTCATGTCCGCCATCATCATCACGTCGAATGTTTGGGGGCTGGCCACGGGTGAATGGAAAGGCTCCGGCAGCAAGGCGCTGAACGCCATGTTCGGCAGCATCTTCTTCCTGATTCTGGGCTTTGTCGCGCTGGCGTATGCCGGCCGGCTGGGGTAAGAGGACAGTAGGCAGAAAGCAGACGGCAGAAAAGCGAAGTCAAAAGGCAAAGCGCAAAAGGCAAAAGTCAAAAGTGAAGGACACGGGTGGCGCATCCATGAAAGGGGATGGATGCGCCGATACCGGTGTCATTGGCGAGACGCATACCCTCCCAAGTGCCCGCATGAAGAGCCGCCAAACCCCTGGTTTCCAACGGGCAGCGCCAAAGAAAAGGCCCCTGCATTTGAGCAGGGGCCTTTGTCATTCCTGTCTTCTGACTCCTGACTACTTTCCCCCCAACACATCATAAAGCGGCTCGGCAGGTTGGAGGCTTCCGGGCTGGTCCGCCACGGTGACGGCCATAATTCGGATCTTATCGTTATGGGGAAGTGTCAGCGTGGTTGCTCCTTCCGGCAGGTCCAGCGTATAGCCAAAGAGGTAGCAGTAAGCGTAGACCTCATTGCCGCCCTGGGCATTGTGGTGATGGGAGGCGTACCACGCCACCGGGTCGCGCTTGATGTAGCCGGGTTGTAGTCCCGTGAACAGGGGCTCGATTTGCGAAACAGGGCCATGTTCTTTTACGTAGGCAAGGGTTTTGCGATTTCTCTCGGCCTGCCAACTGTGATCGTCCGCAGCCGGCTCCGGCGGGGTGGGCAGGACCACGCTATGGTCCGTCCAAGTTCGATTGTCCCACTGGCCGATGTAACCCTGCCAATCCTGGATGTTCAATTCCATGCTCTTATCGCCTAACCCGAACGTCCCTTTTTGATCCCCGTCGGCAGCCGCCAGGATATAAACCCGGTTGAACTTGCCGGGGGGCAGCGGAATAGCCTGGCCGCGAGCCACCACGGCGTTGGGGTGATCCGCCCACACGGGTTCGAGCTTGAAAGTGATTCCGGCAAAGTGCAGGGTAGTGGGAAGCATTTCGGCCGGGAGGTTTTCATTGGCGGCGTCGAACCCCGTCTTGGCCTGGATGCCGTCCTGACTGGCAGTGGCCAAATCGTATTTCAACTCGACGGGCTCCGAGTTTGTCTTCGGCAGCGTTTTGGCGGGTGCTGCCAGCTTCACCGCGAAGGTGCGAATCCCATAAGGTTCGAGTGAGGTTTCGAGTTCACCCTTCACGATGGTGGCTTGCCCCTGGGGCAATTCCTGGCCATTGACTTCCCGCGCGGCCGAGACCGGACCGGCAAAGGCGACATGCAAGGTCGGCGTTTTTTCGCCGCGCATTTCGACCACGCGTACCACGATCTCGTTGCTATCCTCGGCTGCCTTCACCGCATTTACGAACACGTGATTGCTGTCCACGTGCAGGAAGGAAAAACTCTTTCCCAACGCGCCGGGGTGATTCGAGCTTTGAAAAGCGATCAGGGGAGCGTTCAGGCGCTGTGCCTGCCAGTCGGTCTTGCCCTGTTGCCAGTGGCCGGCGTGCGAGGCCAGGCCGTAGACGAATTCATGGTGTCCCCAATCCTGCGAAGTCTGATCCGGGTAATCGTGGCCGTTGCCGGTACCGATGCCCGGGGTGTAGAGCAGGGTCAGGCGCAGAGTGCTGTCATCGGGTTTATCCGACCCGGTTTTGCAGTCGGAGAGCACAGTGACACCGTAAGCTCCACTCTTGTCCGTCAGGTCAAACCACTGGTGCGATGCAACCTCAAATTTCAACGGGTCGTTGTTGCCTCGCTCCACCGTACCCAATCCCCAGTTGTAAGTTGCCTGGGGATTGGCGGCGGTCAGCGGGAAAGTAGCCTTGAGTGCGGCTTCCTTGGTTTTCCAATCGATCCTGTTGCCAAATTCCACGCGGTTGCCGGCATCACCTGCGGCGAGGCTGATTGTCTGGATGAACTTTGAGTCTTCGGTTTCGCGCGTAACTTCCACGGCCACGCGCACCGGTCCATTTTCTACCACGCGAATCGTGGCCGGGCCTGAGACATAGGCGCGCGGCGGCTTCTGCTGATCGGCCCAATCCATGTTCCAGGCGGGCCAATCGACGGGGTGTTCCGTCTGCAAGGCTAGCTGGGCGGGCGCCGCGAGCAATTCGCGTTTGAGGCTCTTGTCGTAGATGCTCGATACATCGCCGTTGGCATCCACCGTGAGGCGGTAACGGGCATTCTCAAGTGAGGATTCACTGACTTTCAAATCCGAGGAGACAGCCGCGGAAGTTTCCGCAGGGCGGACGTCGTAGACCGCGAAGCCCACCGAAGGCACTTTGGCGAGGAACAGCACTCGTCCTCCCTCAAGCTGCGAGGGCACTTCCTTGCCATCCGGGCCAAGCACATGCACGGCCTGTGGCACGCCTTGGGCAAAGGAAGGTGAGGCTTCCACCACGTCCTCACGTTCGATGTTGAGCGGGTTGTACACCACCACCGGCACGCCTTCAACCTGCGTGTCCATGCCTGAGGCGATGGCGGCACCGCGGCTGGTCAGTACGCTGGCAAACTGATTCAACGCGATCACATCGTCGTTCCAGGAGAACTCGTAAGACTTGGGCGTGGCGGTGCCGGCCATGAGGTCGTGAAATTGTCCGCCCAGCACGAGTCTCCATGCCTCATTCAAGCGCTGTTGCGGGTAGTGGGGGCCGCCCAGCCATTCCGCCGCCACCGAAGCGCGCTCCGCGGCGTCAGCCAGCAGCTCATTCTTGCGATTCCAACGCTTGTGTACCGCCTGGGAAGTCAGCGAGCCGGCGGAGTGGTTGGTGAGTTCCAAATCGCCTTTGAAATGCATCAGGCCGCCGGCCTTGCCGGACGCGAGGATGTCAAGAAACATCTGGTCGGCTTTGGAAGAGACCACGCGCACAGGGCCATCGCCCAGTTGAATCGCGGGGACGTCGGTCTGAATCGCCTGGTCCACATCCAAATCTCCTCGTTCGATGGGCGTGGGCAGGGGCGCGCGCGCCTTGGTCACGATGTCTTCCACCAGTTTTACCGAGGCCTCGGTGGGGGAGCCGCCGATGTCTCCCGTGCCGTAGTAGTGATAATCAACGGGAAGGCCGGTGGCCTTGCCGTCCAATGCCAGGCGCTTGGGCCAATCGACAAAGTAAAGGCGCTTGTTGAATTCCTCACTGCTTTTGCTGATGTCGTAATAGATGTTGCCGCTGTAGGTGAGCGGGTTGAGAGCCGCGATGACGCTCTTGCCGCCCGGGCCGTCCCAAATTCCCACGTTAAAGGGAATGCCCTTGGGAGTCTGTTCCGGGGACGTGGGTCCGCCCACCGGCGCGGATGAGCCCCAAACCAGTTTCTGCGTGGAGAATCCCTTCACTCCCGCCGCCGCCAGAGCGCTCGGCAGCGAGGCAGGGAAGCCGAAGCAATCCGGCAGCATAAACTCCTGACTCGCCACGCCGAAATCGCGGCGGTAGTACTCGTTGCCGTAGAGGACCTGGCGGATGATCGATTCGGGTGATGGTGAGTTCACGTCGTTCTCTTCCATCGAGGAGCCCGCCGGGAACCACTGGCCTGTTTTGACGTAATGGCGCAGCTTTTCGTAGTCAGCAGGGAAGTACTCCTTCATCATGTGATAGCGATTGGCGCCGCTGAAATTGAAGATGTAGTGCGGATACTTTTCAAAGAGATCGAAATTGGCGCGCATCGTCTTGGAGAGGTACTCGCTGATAACTTGCGGGTACTCCCAGCGCCATTCGGTGTCGAGGTGCGCGTAACCGACAACGTAAAGGGTTGGCTTGGTAAGGTCGGGCCCGGCATGGGGGGCGGGCTTGGCCGGCGGCGGCGCCGCGACAGATTTGTCCTGCGCATTGGCAATAACCACTGAAAGCGCCATCGCCAAGGCCATCACAACTAAAATTGCGGCGGCGCGAAATGAACTCGTGGTCGCGCGTTTCGCCACTCTTGGATGATGAACCGTCTTTTCCATGTGTCCCTCGTCGACTTGAATACGCTGGGTTTGAAATCCCCCGGTCGGGGAAAATGCCTACAACCCGCCGAGCGCCTCCTGGAAGAATTACGCAAAGGAGGCCGCCATTATACACCCGGCGGTCTGGCAGATTCTTAAGGACATTGCACCACACGCATCTCGCAGGAGCTGAGCTTGCCCTGCCCTCGTTGCAAATCGCCACCAACCGTAGGGGGAGAGCTTGCCCTCCCCTCAATGTACATCACCGCGGAACCCCACAGGGCAGGGCAAGCCCAGCCCCTGCGAGACGCTTTTGATAGCGGCTTTGCCGCTCTGTGCGCTCTGTGCCGGTGGTGAATCCTTTCTTCCTGGCACTCGAAGGGATTTTCGTCACCACCGTTTGACATGACCCGCAATCAACGCAATACTTCTCAACCTGCGCGGGCAGGAAAAACGTCGCGGCACGAAAAGGAGAGCAAACGATGAGATTTTCACTTCTAGCTTTGGCGTCAATGTTGACCGCTGTGCTGTTGATGGGCGGCGACGGGGGACCTTCGGTTACGTATGTCAGCCACGAAAAGGTGGCGGCCGCGTTGGCCAATGGCGGCTCTTTGGCTACGGGCTCAGATTATATCGTCATCGGCCTGCACCGCTCGGCATCCGGCAACGCCGAGCTTCATGAGAAGCAGACCGACGTCTACTACGTGGCCGACGGCGAAGCGACCTTCGTCACCGGAGGCGAGCTGATCGGGAACAAATTGGTTTCGCCCGGCCAGCGGCAGGGAACAGGGATTCAGGGCGGGGAAGTCCATCATCTGACGAAGGGTGACGTGATCGTGATTCCCGCCGGGGTTCCGCATTGGCTCAAGGATGTTCCGCACTCGATCAGTTACCTCTTGGTGAAGGTCGTGAAACCGTAGGCGGCGGGGAACAATTCGATAGCTCGTTCGTGGCCCGGCGGGGTTACAAAAGCAAGTCAAAAGTCAAAGTGCAAAAGGCAAAAGTGAAAGCCCGCGGAGATTACCTTGGCCAATATGGGCCAAGGCGGTGCCCCTACGAGAGTTGTTTTCTTGAATTGACGAGGTTCGCAAATCGCGCTATTTTGCTATACAGCATTAACTAGACGATTCTGGCAGCCCCTCAAACTGCGCCTATGGCGTTCACGATCCGCAACCTGAAAATTCGCGACCAGATCCTGCTGGTAACCCTTCCCCCTCTATTTGTCTTGATTTGCGCGGTGGCGCTCTTCTTCTATGCTTACTGGAGCGCCATCAACACGGAGCGAGCGGCGATAAGGACCAAGGAGAGCGTGGTCCGGGGTGAGTCCTTCCTGCGGCACACCACAGAAGCCACCATGGCCGTCCGAGGGTATGTTTTCAACCACCAAAAGGACATGCTAGCCCCTTACGATAAGGCGGTGATGGAAGGCCTGGCCGATATCATTGCGTTGAATGACCTGGAATCGGCCGACCCCAGCCGGCTACAAGAAGTCATGCGAATCCGGGCGGAATTCGATCAGCTACAAAAGGAATGTGCTTTGCCCGCGATTGAGAAAGTACGCTCGGGTGGGGATTTCGATGTTGCCGCCACCTTGTCGGATGGCCAGGATCGAATGGTCGCGATCCGTTCGCAGGTATTGAAGCTGCGGGGAGAAGATGAGGGGCATAATGCGAACGAGATGTTGGGCGCGGAGAAGGTGATTCGGCGCATGCTGGTGGTGGGCGTGGGCCTGGCGGTGCTTCTGGCCGGTATCCTGGTTTTCTTGACGGGAGTGGTGACCCGGCTGATTGTGGCTCCGGTATTGCAGCTTATCCGCGCTTCCGAACAGGTGGCGGGCGGAGATTTTGCGCCCCTTCTGCCCCCCATGGTCGACAACGAGTTTGGCGTATTGTCCCGCAGCTTTTCCCAGATGACCACCGCCCTGCGGCGCGAACGCGAGGAAATTGCCTCCTTGAACCGTTTTTCCGAGGCGGTCACCCAGTGCACCTCGGAAGCTGAGGTTTATGACCTGCTGCTGCATTCCCTGAAGGAGCGGTTCCAACCGCGGCAAGTCATCATTTTCCAACTAAACCAAGCCGAGAACTATTTGGAGGCGGCGGCCACCCTGCTGCCCCTTCCCAAGGAGGTCGAAGCGTGGCCGGTGATCGAAGAGCCGCACAATTGCAAGGCGGTGCGCACCGGGCGCTCCTTTGTGGTAAACGATGTGCGCGTTGAGCCCCTTTGCCCCTCCAAATTCGTAATGCCTTCGGAAGGAAGCTACTATTGCGGACCCTTAATCGCCGGCGGCATCATTATCGGCTCCGTCCGCATGGAGGCGGCCAAGGATTTGTGGACTCCGGACCGCCTGCGATTGCTGGAAAGTTATCTGAACGGCGCGGCCTCCGCCCTTTCCAACCTGCGCCTGCTTGACCGGATGAAGCAACAGGCCAACATTGACATGCTTACCGGGCTCTACAACCGGCGCTTTGTGGAGGATTACGCCCGCAAGCTGCTTGCTATCGCCCGGCGGCGCATGCAGCCCGTGGGAGTGATCATGCTCGACTTGGACCACTTCAAAAGCTTCAACGACGTGTACGGACACGAAGTGGGTGATCGCATTCTGCGCCAGTTTGCCAAGACGGTTACCGCGTCCATGCGCGAAACCAATCTTGCCGCCCGCTACGGGGGGGAGGAATTTGTGGTAATCCTTCCCGACACGAGCACAAAATCTTGTCTCTTGGTGGCGGAGCGCATTCGCAAAGCTGTGGCCGCGATGGTGGTGCCTTCCAATACGGAAAAACCCCTGCCCCAGCTCACCGTGAGCATAGGAATTGCAGCATTTCCGGAACATGGCGAGACGCTGGAGGAGATTATTCAGGCTTCCGATAAGGCTCTGTACGAATCGAAGCGCGGCGGGCGCAATCGCGTTACGGCCGCACCGGCACGGGAAGCGGCGGCGGGATAAGTTCGCATAACACCTGACTCTTGACCATTGCCCAGTGACGCTGCCGCCCCTACAACCGGAACCTTCCCCGAAAGAAGGGCCTGAGCTGTGCTATCATCTTTCCTCAGGGGGCGCTTCTCCTGCGGCGAATTTGGAGTGAGAGAACGACCAAGATCCTGAGCAAATGGCACAGAGCGTGCCCAGACTCCCGTCGCGAGGATTACTGCAAAAAAACATGGCAAAATATTCTCGAGGTTTGCTGGCCCGCGCCAAGAAAATCAAGTTGCTGCTGATGGATGTGGACGGGGTCTTGACCGACGGGAAATTCTATTACGTGCCCCGTCCCGGCAGCGGTTTGCTTGAAACCAAAGGCTTCGATTCCCGCGACGGTCTGGGCCTCCGCCTGGCTCACCACTACGGCCTCAAGACCGGCATCATTACCGGACGCAGTTCGGCCGTCATCGAATTCCGCGTCAGGGACCTGGGCATCCAATTCCTTCAGCAAAATGCCCTGGAAAAAATCGAACCCTACCATAGGATTTGCAACGCCGCCCAGGTGGAGGACTCCGAAGTCTGCTATGTCGGCGACGACCTTACGGATCTGCCTTTGCTCAGGCGCGTGGGCTTGGGCGTGTGCGTTGCCAACGCCCACGATGTTGTACGTAAATACTCCCATTTTTGCACGCGCAACGTGGGCGGCAGCGGCGCCGTGCGGGAAGCCATTGAACTGATCCTGACGGCACAAGGGAAGTGGGACGCTATCGTGAAATCCTACTTGCAAGGTGACCGCGGCATAAACCTGAACAAGCCCGATGAAACCGACCGGCCATATCCTCTGCGCCCCCCAAGCCCGCGGCAGGGCAAGCCTCGGGGGGGACCTTTCGGATCCCTTTGAGTGATTTGTTGGATGTTCCTGCCTTGGGAAAACCGCCCTGCCGGGCCTGTTTGCTCTGCATTCTTGCTTTTGCGGCTCCGCGCCGCGCGGTCCTACCACCCGCCGCCCCCGCCTCCACCACCGCCTCCACCGGACGACCCACCACTGCTGCCCGAGCTCGAACCCGGAGCGGTAGTTGATGAAGATATGGCGCTGGAAAAAGTGGTCCCCAGCGAGGTTACAAACTGCGAGGCGGTAACGGGGTTCCAGTTGGGGCCGGAATACCAATCGGGCGAGTAATTGACGCCCCCCCCGCGCGCCGTTTGCGCCAATGCAGAAGCGAACTTTTCTCCCCACACTTTTTCCACATTAAAGGCGATGGCATAGGGGAGAAGCTTCTCGAACAGATCGGGCGTGCTCTTCAGGGAAGTACGCATGTCCCGCCGGTCCTGCCCGGTGGTGGTCAGGAACATGCGGAAGCCCTCGATTTGGTCCATGAGGGCGCGGCCTGACATGGTCGGCGCCTTCAGGAGAATGTGAAAGAGGTAATTGATCGCCACCAAAAGGACCATGACGACCAGCGTCCCGGTGGAAGCTGCCCACGCCAGCATGCCCAGTCCTGCCGCCTCGCCAAGGAGGAAGGGAATGCAGACCACGGTCATCACGATGGCCTGCATGCGCGCGGTGGCGGGATGATGCGGGTCGGATAGGGCATTCCTCCACGCGGCAATGGCGAGCCTTCCCAAAAGCAGGCAAGCCAGACTCCACAGCAGGAGCCAGATGGTTATGAAGAGCACCAGGAGTCTTTCCGCACCCTGAATGGCGTATCCGCAACGAATGACCGTGGCCATGGAAATCAACAAGCCGGGAATCAAGTAGCGGCTGTTGGTCAGGAAATAGACCTTTTCCAGCTTGGACCGCAAATTCTGATGAAGCGCTTCCACCGCGCCGCCGATGATGGCATGATTGGCGGGCTCCAGACGAATCGTTTCCGTCGAGGCAAAGACCTTTTCGAACACGAGCTTTTCATCTGATGTGATTTCCGCGGGGGAAGCGATTCCAAACCCAGACTGCGCGCGGGTGGTTTGCGAGCCGGACTTCACCCGACCGAGAATGTAAGAGCCGGTTGCGTCTTCCAAAATGGCCAACTTTTTTTTCACCGCCAAGTCCACCAGATTCGCTACCAGAGTCTTCTGGTCAAAGGCCATTCGCCAGATGTAGCGCAGCGCTGCCGGGGAGAATCCGCGGGGTGGTTCCGAGATTGGCGCGATATCGCCCCTGCCAGGTCCCCGCCCCACCATGACCCACGCCGCGGCGTAATAAAGCAGGACCAGTACGATCCCCAGGATACCGATCAAACTGGATTGATTGTCCTCCAGGAAGTACTGGTGCCTTTGCTCGTCGGTGGGTGGGCTCACAAATCCCTTGGGCCAGCGGGTCACCACGGTGAGGCCCTCATTAGGTGCGAGGGCGCGAGTCATGCGGAACGTGGCGTTGCTCTGGCTATCCACGGACGCGGTGTAGTCTGATCCCACTGAACCCTGCCGGCCCGTATAGCCATCTATAATGATGGCTTCCTGGGCGATTCCCTTGGGCAGATGGACAATGGCCGAGGCTGTCTGAATGGGGAATGCCCACCCGTTGCCCGTTACGTTCCAATAAAGTTCATCGTGGTCGCCAAAGAATCCGATTTCGCGATCGACGGCGTAAGTAAGTTCATAGGTGTGCTCTCCGGGCGGAACTGATTCGTTGCTTTTGCCCATATAAATCCGCAGGCCATTGGAGAGCCTTCGCAGGTGAAAGTCATCGGGCTGGTCGTCCCGCTCCAGGGAGACAACCTCAAAATGGATAATGTAGGGATTGCCAAAGCGGTCGTTGTATTGGGTGGGGAAGTCCCGGTAAATACCATGCTTGATTTGCCTGCCCATGGCATAGACCTTAAGGGTCTCACGCACCAGAAGTGTGCCGTCCGGATTGACGGTAATGTCGCTGTCAAAGGAGAGGATCTGCTCGCTGCTCGGCGCCGGGGCGGATTCCTGCGCGCGTAGGTCTGCGAAGGAACTCCAGATGCGCAAGGCAAAGAGTGCGACGATCAGAAGCGAGAGTCGTTTGAACATATCAGCCCCACCTATGATCCGCAGGGATATTTCATTCATTTGCCGGCATTCGGCATCTTCGGTTTAAACATATCCCCGGCCATTCGAGCCGCCAGCCGCCGCGGCGCCAGCCGCTGCGCGAAGATCATCAGCCGGTTGAGGAACCGTGTGACGACCAGGCTGCGGCCACGTTCAAAGGCGCGCAAGCCCACCTCCACCACCGCCACAATCCCACGGTCATTGAGGGTTGCGGCAAGGCGCTGGGCAGCGCCCTCCTCACTAAGGTCCTGACAAACGATTTCGATGCGTAGGGAATGCTTTGCCGCGATCTCGCTCTTAATCGAGTCGAGCTTATCTTTTGACCGTGCCACCAGAACCAGGTGCCTGCCGCGTGCCGCGAGCGCCCGCGCAAAACAAGCGCCAATGCCGCCGGAAGCGCCGGTGATCAACGCGAAGGTGTCTTTTGCCATGGTGGCGGTTTTGCTGTTTTCGCTCCCGGGATCGGGCATTGCTAGTCCTCCCTCAGCCTTTCACTTTTGCCTTGCCCCATTTGCACCTTGACTTTCTTCTGTGGCCCCGCCACACGGGACAACAAGCTCTTAGTTTTGCGCTTTGCGTTTTGATTTTTCTTTGCAATTCCGCCACGAAGGATCGTCACCTCACGTAAGCGGGATTCACATGCCGCCGTCCCGTGACCATCAGGTGTTCAGCCTCGGCACAGGACTTAATTCCACCCCGCGCGCCGAGCACGGTACAGTTCAGCGCGGCCATGGCGTTGGAGAAGTCGAGCGCCCGCGCGATGTCCCAGCCGCTCAACACCGCATAGGCAAAGGCGCCGTGGAATACGTCACCGGCGCCCGTGGTGTCCACCGTTTCCACAACGAATCCCGGCGAATAGAAGAATCGACCTCCATGGTAAACCAGAGCGCCGTCGCGGCCCAGCGTCATTCCCGGCGTGCGCACGCGGTATTCCCGCACCATGTTCTCCAGCACCTTGAAGGGGTCGGCGTGGCCAGTCACGACGGGTAGAAATTGCGTCGAGGCGATCAGGAAGTCAATATAGGGGAAAAGTTTCTCCACGTTTTTGTAAACGGTGTCGAGGTCCGCCATCACCGGGATGCGCGCGCGGTGCGCCAATCGCGCCGCCACCAGCGCCGCGTCCACGTCACAGCCATCCAAATGCAGCAGGCGCGCCGAGGTAATCGCCGTGGGCTTCAGCTCCTTGGGATGAACCGCAAGCCGCGCATCCCGATCCCAGAAAACCGTACGCTCTCCCGTTGCCTGGTCGACGAGAATGTAACCGTATTGGTTGGATACGCCGCGCATCACCTGGGTGTCACTCAGGTCGAGCCCCTCGCGGCGGAGACTGGCCAGTTGCAATCGGCCGCCGGGGTCATCTCCTACTTTCCCGATATATCGAACCTTCAAGCCCAGGCGACTGCACGTCACCAGCGCCGTCGCCATCTGCCCACCGGCCTGCATGGACGACGCCACCACGCGCTCCTTGCCGCCCAGGGCTGGAAACTCGCGAACCGTCATCACCGTGTCCGTGGCGTTCAAACCGATGCCTACGACATCAACTTTAGCCCGCGCCAATTAAACCTCCGGAATGCTGCGTGGCAGATACTCTATCACCGTTTTTGCACCTTTGTACTCAGCCGGACGCGGGTATCGGGCCATTGAGCCATCGGGTCATGGGATCATTGGTGATTTGCGGTGGGCAATTTGCGAACAGAAGAGTCCTTTGATTTTAGGATGCCGATTTGGGACGATCTCTCTTTATTTTCAGGTACAACCCCGCCGCTAAGCGACACGGGCAGAGCATGTTGCCCAAAAGATGGCAAGGTGGTGAGATTGGGCGAATTAGGTCTCATACTTCGGAACGATCCCGCCGATTTCTTAGATGGGGGCTCGCCATGGTGGCCGCACGGCACACCTTCCCATATTGTTATCGACAGTTTCACGCCAGAGAATGAATCAATTTTGCGCGGCCGACGGTTTCAGTCCCATTGACCAGTGGACCGATGCCGATTGATATTCCCATGGACGGGGGGGGAAGGGCTGGCTTAAACTTGAGGCCGTTTATGTATCCCGGCAGGGAACCTGTAGGCCGGGGTGGCGAGGCGCTGAGAAACAGTGCGTCGTGTCGTGAAATTATTTTAAACTCATAAGGAGATTTTCCATGCCTACTGAAAACGCCGGGTCGCCCGGAGCCCTTGAAAACCCCCTCAAGAAAATGCTTGCTGCGGGGGAATACGTGATTGGCACCACGGTCACGGTGGCAAGTGCTGAAACCGCTGCCCAACAGGCGGCCCTGGGGTTTGATTTTCTATGGATCGAGATGGAGCACAGTCCCATCACGCTCGAAACTTTGCGCAATATCGTTCTGGCCACGCGCGGTCTGAAAGCTGTGCCGATTACGCGGGTTCCCGTCAATGAGCTTTGGACCGCGAAGCGCGTGCTCGATGCGGGATCCCTCGGGGTCATTTTCCCGTTTTGCAGCACTCCGGAACTAGCGCAGCAGGCGGCGGCGGCGTGCAAATATCCACCGCAGGGGCGGCGCGGTTTCGGCGCGAGCCTGGCATCATTCCGCTGGCCGGCGCCGGAAGGTTACGCGACGTTCGCGGACAACAATGTGATCGTCGTGGTGATCATCGAAGAGGAGCGGGCACTGGAGCAGGTGGAGGCGATTGCGGCCACGCCCGGCATTGACGTCATCTTTGTGGGCACCAGCGATCTTTCTTTCTCGATGGGCCTGCGCGGGCAATCGGGTCATCCCCGGGTCCAGGAAGGCTTGAAGCGGGTCGCTGCGGCCTGCAAGGCGAATGGTAAATATGTTGGATTGCCGGTTAAAGACGCCGAGATGATTAAGAAGTACGTAGACTGGGGCTTCCAGTGGTTTCAGACCACGACCGAGCTGGGACTGATGGCGCGCGGAGCTCAGCAGCTTCTCGATCCCCTGGGCCGGTCGGCAGAAGCGCTGCAGAAGGGGATGCTCTATTGATCGGGTCATCAGATCGGGTCATCTGTCCATCGGTTCATCGGATCATTGAAAAGCAGAGTGGCCCAATGGACAATAGCGCCGACCTTTAGGTCGGCAAGTGTTGAGCTGAATATTAGCGCCACCCCGACGCGAAGAGAAAGGTAGCGCCTGTTTTGATTCCGCGGCTTTTCACCCATAGGCAAGGAAAAGCCGCGCGCTATACATTCTCAGCCCAGGAACCCGCGGAAGCGCAATGGTGAAACCGCGTGGCCGGTGCAGGCCGAAGAATCCATCAAGATCAAGGGCGCTGGGACCGGCGCCGCTCGACTTGGAAGGCTCCGGTATGGCAATCGTGGGGCGCAGGGTGTGGTAGTCTTTTTCGCCAAAGGGAACCACGATGTTCAGCCCATCGGCGGCGCCACGCTGAAAGATGGCCGCCAGGATCTTCTTGCGTCCGGGCTGCTCCGTTGCGAAGGCCGCCCGGCGCAGGAAACTGGGAACAACGCCCGCGCCGAAAAGGCTCAAGCTCGTAGTTTTCAAGAAATAGCGTCGGGAAATGCTCATGCTTGTCCTCGCTTGTATATGCAAGGTGTTAGGAAAAGCAGGGTGCCAGGCGTCAGGTGCCAGGTGTCAGGAAGAGTAAGGTGTCAGGTGCCAGGTGTCAGAAGAATCAAGAACCCAGCCCTCGGGACCCAGCCACTAACCTAATGATCGTCACCCGTTCCCTGACCCCTGAAACCTGGCACCTTTTCTCTTGCCGCCTTTGAAAGTCCGGCGAAATCACAACTGCATAAAGCACGGCTCAGACTTCGCGAACTTATTAAGACCAGGCATGGTTTCAACGCCCATGCGGATCGCCTTCCGCCGAAGGAGGGGTCATCTCCCGCTCCGCCAGGAGTTCCAGCAGGTGCGCCAGCACCTCGTCGCGGTCGCGACCGTTCAGCGCCAGGGCCAATTGCGCGGTTAGCAATCCATAGCGAGCGCCGAGGTCATAACGCCGACCGGTGTCTTCCAGCGCCAGGTATTGCTCCTGCCGCGCGAGTTCAGCAAGAGCCGCGGAAAGTGTAAGGGGGCGGTTGGGCTCGCCGGCCAACATCTTGCCCAGCAGTTCCATCAAGGTGGGAGTGAAAACGTGCGTGCCAAAGAAGCAGAGGTAGTAGCCCGCGCGGATTCCCGGCACCATGAGGCGCTGTTCGGCTTCCGTAGGCGTGGGCTTTTCGATGACCGTCTCCACGCGATATACGCCTGTCCGCCCGGACACGCGACGTCCTGCCACGGCGCCGAAGTGAGGGAGCAGACTTTCGCGGGTGGGCTGGACCCCGGAGGCGGAACACGACTCGGTTTCCGCCAATTCCACCAGGCGCTGCACTCCGGGCTTGCCTCCGCTGACGTACAGGTGATCCCCCACCATGTGCAGGAAAGGTTCCTGCCCCACAAATTCGCGCGCACTGTAAATGGCGTGGCCGTATCCCCGCGGCGGGTGCTGCTGGGCCACGAATCTCACCGCCCCGGCCAAACTGCCGGCGGCTTGCGCGTAACGCGCCTCGTCGCCGGGCCACACTACCACGCAGATCTCGCCAATGTTCGCCGTGAGGGCCTGTTCGATCAGAATGTTCAAGACGGATTGTTCCGCGCCGTCGTGGATGAGAGTTTGCAGCGGAAGCGCCCGCTGATTGCCTCCCGCCGCCGTGATGACTGCCTTTCGAATCCGCACGTTTGACGCTCCTCTTCCCGGCGAGTGATGTGGCACAGCCACTCCTGGCTGGGAATGAAACAAGCAGGAGTGCCTGTGCCACCCCGCGCCGTTTGCGTAGGCATTATAACCGACGGCGAAGGGGACGGCGCGCAAGAATCGGGTCAGTGCAGGCCTAGGAAGGCGTAGCGAAGTATAAACAGCGCGGTCAGAACCCAGATCAGAGGACTGATCTCGCGCCGCTTTCCGGTGGTGAGTTTCAGGAAGGTGAACGAAATCATGCCGAGGCTGAGGCCGGTGGCGATGCTGAAGGTCAGGGGTGTGGCAACCAAGGTGAGGAAGGCAGGGAAGGCGTCGGTGAAGTCGTCCCAATGGACTCTGGCCACGGCCCCGCACATGAGGGAGCCCACAATGATGAGAGCGGGGGCGGTGGCGAACGAGGGGATGGCGGCGATCACGGGAGCGCAAAACATGGCGGCGAGGAAAAACGCGGCGATGACCAAATTGCCCAGGCCGGTGCGGGCTCCGGCAGCCACGCCGGCGGCGCTTTCGATGTAACTGGTCACGGTGGAGGTGCCCGTCAAAGATCCCATCACCGTGCCCAACGCATCGGCCAACAGCGCGCGGCTGGCGCGAGGAAGTTTGCCGTCGCGCATGAAACCGCCCCTCTCGCACACGCCAATTAAGGTGCCCACGTTGTCGAAGAGATCAACGAAGAAGAAGATGAAAATCAGGTCGCCGAGGCCGAATTTGGCCGCCGCGCGCAAGTCGAGCTTCAGAAAAGTTCCTCCGGGGTGGGGAAGTGAGAACAGATGCGCGGGCCAATGGGTGAGGCCCACCGGAATCCCCGCCAAAGCTGTGGCGGCGATACCAATCAGGATGGCGCTGCCTACGCGCCGGGCCATCAAACTGGCGATGACCAGCAGGCCCACCGCCGCCAGGATGACTTGCTTATCGGAGGGATTGCCGAAGGCCACAAACGTGGCGGGGTGGGCAACGATGATCTTGGCGTTGCGGAATCCGATGAACGCAATGAAAAGGCCGATGCCCGCGGCCGTGCCGTGCTTCAGGCAGTCGGGAATGCCATTCACAATCATCTCGCGGACGTTGGTGAGCGTGAGCAATAGGAAGAGCATGCCGGAGATGAACACCACTCCCAGCGCTGTCTGCCAGGGTATACCGCGCCCGATCACAATCGAGTAGGTGAAGTAAGCATTCAGCGACATCCCCGGAGCCAGCGCGATGGGGTAGTTGGCCCACAATCCCATGATCAGCGTGGCAAGCGCGGCGGAGATGCAGGTGGCGAACAGCACCCCTTCCACGGGCATTCCGGCTTCGGAGAGGATGCGCGGATTGACCACCACCACATAAGCCATGGTGGCGAAAGTGGTCAGGCCCGCCAGCAGTTCGCGACGAACTGTGGTGCGGTTTTCCTGGAGATGAAAAATGCGCTGTAGCAGAGGGTGTCTCTCCTTGACGGGATGGGCCACTATAGGCGGGAGAGCGTTTTTCGTCAATGGGAACTGCAATAACCTGGGGATCCGCCGCAGCCAAAACCGGGCTTTCCGTGTCCTCCGTAGTCAGAAAAGATCAAACACAGAGGCCACTGAGAAACTCTGTGGACTCTGTGTGAAATCTTTCGCCGTACCGAGGGCACCTAGAAACCAAGGCTAGAAAGTTTCTCGCACCCCATGGAAGTTCGGATTGGAGCGCCCCCCCCCGTGCACGTCCTGGCGGACTTGAGCGGCGTGCCGGTTTTTGGATTGCTGATTGACGTGGGGGTGCTGGTGAGCTTGCTTGCCGGAACCCTGGGCTGCGTTACCGCCGCCGCGCGCGTGCTGCTGCTGATGGCACACCACGGTCTGGCCCACCAATCGCTCGGCTCGACCCACGTTCGCAATGAAACCCCCGGCCACGCGGTCATAGTCACTGGCCTCGCTGCCCTGCTTCCCGTGGCCGTGCTCGCGGCGCGCGGAGCGAGTGGATTGGATGTGTACGGCTGGATGGGTTCGCTGGCTACCTACGGGTTCATCGTGGCTTACGCGCTGGTTTGCGTTGCGCTGCCGCGTTACTTACGCCGGCAGGGAGATTTTCAGCCGAGCGCCGTGACAATTCTCCCCCTGGCTTGCGCTGCCATGCTGCTGGCACTGGTGGGAAATCTTTATCCTGTGCCGGAAGGAAACTACGGAAAGCTGCCTTACATTTACCTGGCGTACCTCGGGGCAGCACTGTTGTGGTTCTTTCTGCACGGGCACAAAGCGCAAGGGACAAGGGCGGAAAACTAAGGCTGTCCCTCCGCATCGGGTTGCACCACCAGCAGCAACACGATGCCGAGCACAGTAAACATGCGAAAGGCCGCTTCCTGGCCGTTCCACGTTCTTGACTGCCACATCAGAAACCACTCGCCACCCACACTCAGGAAGGCCACCAGCCACATTAATAGTCCCAGGGTCAGCCCCACAATCGCCGGCCGCTTGGCATGGTGAAACTGGCTTGCCGCACTCTCGAGTTTCTTCGCGAGGCGCAGTCCTCCCCACCAGCAAAAAATCATAGTGAGTATTTCCCAGCCGATGATGGAAACGTAAAACACATTGTGCCACACGGCAGAGTTCAAGGCGCGTAGGGTCCCATGGCTGTTGGGGAAAGTGGTGTCCATCATGAGCACGTGGCGAACGAACTGATAATTGGAATCATAGTCCGTGAGGTTGTTGAAAACCACCAGCGAGTAGCAGAGGGCCACGGCGAAGACCAGCGCGATTTTAGCCAGGCGCAGCATCATGATTTTCACCTCGGACAGATTGTACACATGCCCCTGCACACGACAAGAACCAAGGGGAATCCGACGGACCCTCTGCCCTTTGTATCTTATTGAAATATAGCGAGATAATCGTCTTCGGCAAGCCGCCAAGGACTTGAGCTTCACAGAATTGTCATAGAAAAATTTAATTCCCATCATTAGAACATTCCGTTGGCCTTTCCCCCCCGAATTGGCATACCCTTCTCTGTTACCCAGTCATTACAAATTGACGCCAGAACAATTGCAAGACCATCACCCCACAACACCACAGAGGAGGGCACTAGATGACCACACTACGCGGAAAAAACAGAGTGTTGGGAACCATCGAACTATCCTGTTGTTTCCTCGCGTTGGCTTTTCTGTTGTTTATCGCTTCCACGCCTTCGGCGCTGGCCCAACAAACCCTGGGAGGGATCCGGGGCACGATTATGGACCAAAGCGGTGCCTTGGTGCCGGATACGGTCGTGACCGCGGTCGGTGACGAAACCCGACTGACACGTTCCAATAAATCGAACTCCGAGGGCGAGTACGAAATCGTGAACTTGCCCATCGGCACTTACACCCTCACTTTTACCCATGATGGATTCCTTACTGACACGATCCCTTCCATCCTGGTGCAGGCCAATCGCACCGCCACGGTAAGCGCCACGCTGAAAGTCGGGCAGGTCAGCACGACGGTGACGGTGGAGGAGAAGTCACCGTTGATGAATGCCGTCGATACCA
>PLWR01000472.1 GCA_003165615.1 Acidobacteriota bacterium
TTTGACTCTGGTAATCCCTTTTATAGCTGTGTCAAAATCCCCGTTTTGGTCCCCTCTGAACCCGGTCGGTTATCCAGGGAGCGCGCAGGGCGGCTTGAGTTCCCGTTTTTCATTCGTCAGAGGGCCGCCAGCGTCTTCCGACATTGCTGTAACAGGGTCGTCTGCCCCTTCGGCCGCTTTGAGCAATCGCGGGTCATCAAGGGCCTTTGGGCATTAGGTGGTGATTACCGTCACTGCCGAATCGTTTTCGATGGCGCACCATCCCCGCTGTGGACAAAGAGCAATAAGGGTGCTAGCTCTGGGGAGGCGTGCTAAATGTTCTGTCGCAACTGCGGTGTGCAAATCGACTCATCCGGCCAATTCTGTGGATCATGTGGTAACCGTATCTCGCCCACGAATGCAGGCGTCGCGGCTCCGGGCGCGCCCCTCTGTGTAGGGGCGGAGAAAGATTACTCACCTTCCGGGAATCTCATCAATCAACTGCCGGGCCGGTTGGAAAAGCTGCTATCGGAACTGCTTGAGCCGAATGAAATAGTTCACATTAAGTTGAAGGGAGCTTTTGCGGAGGCGCTCGTTTGTACGAACAAGCGTGTGCTTATTCTGAAGGCTGGCTTCATGACTGGGCAGACCTTCGGCTCGAATGTTTTTCAAGTCCCCTATCGCAACATCACAGGTGTTCAGGTCAAGAAGCATTTGACTACGGGCTACTTCGAGCTCTCGGCTGGAGGAGTACAGAATCAGCCAACCAGCTACTGGGGAGCCAGTCGGAGTGCCGCTCGTGAACGGGAGAACTGCGTATCTTTGAATTCAAGTGATGTCTTTCCTAGGTTTCGGGAGGCGAGCAGTTTTATTCTGTCGAGATGTGGTTGATCCGGGCTGTCGAAGGGGGCGTTGCGTGGTAACGGCGCTAGCCCCTAGGGAGGCGGACTAAATGTTCTGTTGCAACTGCGGAGCGCAAATCGACCCCTCCGGCCAATTTTGCGGAGCATGTGGTGCCAAGCGTGAAATTCAACCGAACAGTGCGCCCGTCGCACCATCTAAACCGCGTCGCAGGATGGTATGGCTTTTCGGTATTTTGGCCGTCGTTGTTTTTTTTATCGTTTTCGCTTTGCTCAGCTCGGGTGGCAACAACTCCTCAACCGCTGGGACGACCTCAGCCACTGAAACGCCAGCCAGCACCGTCCACCATATGAACGAGACGGTAAATGTTGGCTATTGGTCGTACACCGTAACCCGCGTGCGCTGGGGAAATACGATGGGCCCCTCCTTCGCTCCAGAACATGCCGATGCGAAGTTCCTACAGGTCTACATCACCATTCGCAATAACGACAGAACGCCCAGTACCCTAGCCCCGCTGAAGTTGGTTGATCCTGAGGGGCGAGAATATGCTGAGAGTTCGAAAGGCGCGCTCATGCGTGGTTCGTTCGACATTTTGAAGGAGCTGAACCCTGGAGTCACAAGCAATGGCTTCGTACTCTTCGATGTTCCTTTTGGCACATATCAACTGCTCCTATCCGGCGGCTTCGAGAATAGCGAAACGGCTAGGGTCCAATTGGAATAGCCGATTCGACCCGAAAACATGGTGAACAAAATAGCGAAGATAGGGATGTTGGTCTGGACGATCCTGTGTTTCATGGGGTCGTGCGCCGGGATGATGAAGGTCGCCCAACAAACCCAGGGTCGAGAGCTGGGCGGTGCGGAATCATTTGGCGTTGGGATAGGGATGTTCATGTGGCTGCTCATCTGGGCTGTTCCAATGGTGGTCATGGGCATTGTTGCGTTGGTCACTAGGCCCAACACACCATCCGTCACCGCCGCAGCCCAGCCGCGTTTCCAGATGAACGATGGCGCCCTATGTCCACACTGCGGCAAGTACTATGCAGGAACGGCTCGATTCTGCCCCTTGTGCGGCATGTCGCAGTCTTCAGACACTTCGGCGGCGCGATCAGCCGTAGCTCTTCCGCCTAACGAGACAAGCCCTGTAAGTTTTTGTCCGTCGTGCGGGGGCAGCGTCGGGCTGGGGGCGAAGTTTTGTTCGAAGTGCGCCGCGCCGCTCACCAGCGCTTCAGGACAATTTACCGCCCAAGCTGGCGAGAAGTGCCTGCAAATCTCACCATCTCCTTCACCCGCGCCGACATCGTCCGTACTGAGCCCTGTTTCAGAGTCGAATCGAGAGCTGGAAGCCCAGAGGACCCCGCCCCAGAAGCTTCCAGCATCCAGTGCAGGCTTCCGCGGCAATAACAAAGGCCTTCTGCTCGGCGGTGCGGCGGTTCTGGCGCTCGCCGCAGGCGGATTCACTTACTGGTTCGTCCTGCGTAAGCCGACCGTGCACAGCGCCCCGATCGCCAGCGGCCCCGTACTCTCACAGCCTGCGACTGTAGCCCCTAACATCCCTGCGGCGCAAACGCAACCCAAGGTCCAGCCTGAACAAGCACCCGCGACCGAGCCCCCAAAAGCGGCTCGCGAAAATCGGGGCGTAGCTTCCGCTACCCCTCTGCCTGCAAAATCCGGACGCACACCACCGAGCGCACCACCGTCCGACCTCTCGGGAAATTGGCGCGGCGAATACACCAACCACGATACCAACCAGATCACGAAGGTGAATCTTCAGATCTCAGAGGACCGCACTGACCTGCTAACAGGTACCTTGATCTTCGATCCGGGAGGAAGTAACTCGGGAGCCTGCCCCCTGACCGGCGCTTACAATTCGCGGACCAAGTTTATGCTACTGAGTGTCGGCACTTGCCGGGGAAGTCCGCCAGACTACTTACAAGGCAAGATCGGTTTTTCAGCGGTCAAGCCCACCGACCGTCAAGTCTTTGGAGTGGATTCAGTACACAACTGTTGGTTA
>PLWR01000476.1:0-143 GCA_003165615.1 Acidobacteriota bacterium
TATAGTCAGCGGGGCCGGTTACAATCACCGCAGCGCCCTGCACGAAGGCGGAAAAGCCCTTGAACGAAGGCGTCGCGTAGCCGAGCGCCAGCCTGAGAGTGGGAGCGTAGGCGTCGCCGGTGAAGGGCGCTCCTTCGCGCTCA
>PLWR01000476.1:295-2993 GCA_003165615.1 Acidobacteriota bacterium
GCGGCGGCGCTCTTCTGCCTCCCCGAAGGGGAACCATGTCGACGCCGGTTGGTCTGGTCTTTACCTATGACCAATTTGGACAGCCGAGCACCCACGGCCGCCACGCCTGCGTCGAGGCCAAACGCACTCCAGCGTGGAATTTGGCTAAAGGTTAGGAAGTTTTCTGACGATAACAACAATAAGGACGGCCTTAGGTAACTGGAGTTTTGCGCAGCCGCCACCGATCCACCGAGTGCCGAGGACCAATGCCCGCGACGGTTAACCCGTGAGCCCTGCCCTTACACCCGCGCGCCGCTTTCACCCTCTGCTGGTGCTCGTGGTCATAGGTGTTCTCCCGACCCTCGGCATCTTCGTTATCCTCCGGGATCTCGAATGGAAGAACGTCCGGGCCCACTTTGACAGCGTGGCCAGGGAACGTCTGGACGCCCTGGAAACCAACGTCGATCTAACCGTTAACAACCTGGTTTCCGTCGATGCATTTTTCGACGCTTCGCACCTCGTTGAACGGGCGGAATTTACGCGCTTCACAGCCCATCTTCTGGCCCAGAACAAGGCGATCCAAGCGCTCGAGTGGATTCCCCAGGTGCCGAAGAACCTGCGATCGAATTACGAAAGGGCCGCGCGCCAGGAAGGGTTTTCGTCGTTCCAGTTCACGGAGCGCCATGCAACGGGGGAGATGGTCAGAGCAGGGGACCGCGAAGAGTATTTCCCCGTATTCTACGTCGAGCCGTTCACGGGCAACGAGAAAGCCCTGGGGTTCGACTTGGCATCCAACGCGGCCCGTCGTGAGGCGCTCCAGCGTGCGGCAGCAACCGGCCGAATGGTTGCCACCAGCCGGGTCGTCCTCGTGCAGGAGACCGCCGATCAGTACGGCGCACTGGTTTTCTATCCGATATATCATCGGGGGGGCCTTGAGCCGCCAAGCGAAGAGTCCCGCCGGGCGGCACTGATGGGGTTCGCACTCGGGGTATTCCGAATACAGGATATGGTGGAGAAAGCCGGCGCGGTCCCCCGCCCCGTCTCGGGCATTAGGGTCGCCATCTTTGACCGCGACGCCAAGCCGGGCGAACGATTGCTCTACCCGAAGGGCGCACACTTCGATAGGGTCGAAGACCTCCCCACCAGCGTGCGGACGATGCGCGCCGTCCTGGTGGGCGGGCGCACCTGGGAGATTGCCGCTTACCCCCTCGACCCGGCCTTCCGCCCCACCCTCTGGGCTAGTTGGGCGGCGCTGGCGGCAGGGCTGCTTCTGACTTCCCTCCTGGCCGTTTACCTTGCCGAGCGCCGGACCGCGGAAGCAGCCTTGCAATGTAGCGAAGAGCGTGCCCGTACGCTGATTGCGACCATCCCCATTCCGGTGTGGGTATACGATCGCGCCCAACTCAACTTCCTGGAGGTCAACGAAGCCGCCGTCGAGCACTATGGATACAGCCGGGATGCGTTCCTGCACATGAAGATTACGGACATCCGCCCCCCCGAGGAATGGGAGCGGCTGACCAAGGAGCTGCAGAGGGACTGGCCCGCCCGGCAGTTTTCGACGGGCTGGAAGCACCGTACTCGAGACGGGCGGATCATCGAAGTCGACAGCAGCTCCCACCCTCTCAGCTACGATGGACACGAGGCCGTGCTCGTCGTGTCCCAGGACGTAACCGCGCGAACGCGGCTGGAAATAGACCTCCGCCACGCTCAGAAGCTCGAGGCGGTGGGGAGCCTGGCCGCCGGCATCGCCCACGAAATCAATACGCCCATCCAGTTTGTCGGTGATAACACTCGTTTCCTTCAGGAGGCCTTCACCGACCTCGCGAAGCTATTGCTGAAATATCATCAAATTTGCGAGGCAGCCGCCGGCGGGGGAGCGGGACCCGGCTTGGCCGAGGAAGTGATCGAGGCCGAAAAGGCAGCGGACCTGGATTTTCTCACGGAAGAGATTCCCAAGGCCCTCGCTCAATCGCTGGATGGAGTTACGCGTGTCGCGACCATTGTGCGGGCCATGAAAGAGTTTGCCCACCCTAGCTGCAGTGAAAAGGCGGCGACGGATTTGAACCAGGCCTTGCAGAGTACCCTCATCGTGGCCCGCAGCGAGATTAAGTATGTCGCGGAAGTGGAGACAGATTTCCAGGAATTGCCACCGGTGGAATGCAACGCCGGTGACATGAACCAGGTCTTTCTCAACCTGCTGGTCAACGCCGCTCACGCCATTTACGATCGCGGTGAGCCTGACGGTAAGATGGGTGTGATCGGGATTCGCACGCACCGGGAAGGCGACCAGGTGGTGATATCGGTCAGCGATACCGGTTGCGGAATTCCTGAAAATATTCGCGACAAGATCTTCGAGCCCTTCTTCACCACCAAGGCGGTGGGCCGGGGAACCGGACAGGGGCTGGCTATCGCTCGGAATATCGTGGTGGAAAAACATGGCGGCTCGCTGACGTTTGACACGGAGGCGGGGAAGGGCACGACATTCCACATCCGCCTTCCCATTGGTTTCGTAAGCGAGCGGAATGAGGTTGCGGCCTGATGCACCTTTCTTTCGTGGACCATCCTTTACACCTCCTCAAAGCGTTGTGACCCCTGCCGCGTGGCCCCGAATTCCGGCCCCATTACCACAAAGCATGAGGATTACGCCGGATGCACGTTCCCGGGAGCGCCCGCTGCCCTTCGATGTAAAACGCCAGAGCGGTTTTGATTTAAGTGCTTA
>PLWR01000039.1:0-137 GCA_003165615.1 Acidobacteriota bacterium
CCTGGGGATTGGCTTCTACCTGAAGCGCTATGCGAAAAGTGGCGAGGGCTTTTTCCTGGCGGGCCGCGAAATGTCGGCCTGGGTGGCGGGCCTGAGTTTTATTTCCGCTAACCTCGGCGCCCTGGAACTGATGGGCT
>PLWR01000039.1:259-2654 GCA_003165615.1 Acidobacteriota bacterium
TTCAGCATCTGGATGTCGTCGCTCACCGTGGGGGTCTACGTGGCCCTGGGAGGGCTGTTTTCGGCGATCTTCAACGAGGTCCTCCAGTTTTTCCTCATCTGGCTGGGCGCCTTGCTTATTCCCATCCTGGGGTTGATCGAGGCCGGTGGCTGGACCAAACTGGTGGCGCGCGTTCAGCAGAATTTTCCGGGGGGCAATTACACTCACCTCTGGGGCCCCACGGCGCACTTTGCCAACAACCCCATGGGCATCCACTGGACNNTTCAAGATGGCCGTGCCCTTCATCGTCATCCTGCCGGGACTCATCGGTCTGGCCGTGCTTCCCTTCCACCTGGTTCCGGAAAAGGTCGCCATCGCCACCGGCCAGCACAGCTACAACGAGGTTCTGCCCCTGATGCTGGCGCGTTATTGCGGCCCCGGCTTGCTGGGCCTGGGCGTTACGGCGCTGATCGCGGGGTTTATGTCGGGGATGGCAGGGAACGTGAGCGCCTTTGCGACGGTCTGGACGTATGACATCTATCGGCCCTTCATCCGCAAGATCGCTTCGGACGACCATTACGTCAAGGTCGGACGCTGGTCCACCATTCTTGGCGTATTGTTCTCGATAGGCACTGCTTACCTCGTCATGCAATTCAGCAGCATCATGGATTACGTCCAGGCGCTGTTCAGCATTTTCATTGCACCGTTGTTCGGCACCGTGTTGCTCGGCATGATGTGGAAGCGCGTGACGCCCGCGGCCGGCTTCTGGGGGCTGTTGGCAGGGAGTGTTTCTTCGGTCACGATGTTCCTGCTGGTGAAATTTAATCCCAGTATGCTCGCTTATGTTGCCCTTTCGAGTGAAGCCAAGCCCATGGCCGAGAATATGTATCGTGGCCTGTGGTCATGGCTGATTTGCGTCATGGTTACGGTGGCCGTCAGCTATATGACCAAGCCCAAGCCTGTGGGAGAGTTGACCGGCCTGGTTTACGGGTGCACCGAACTGCCGGACGAAGGGCTTTTGCCGCTATGGAAACGGCCGATTTTCTGGGCCGGGATTTCCTTGGCGCTGTTTTTGATCCTCCAGTGGGTCTTTTGGTAGGGGATGTAGGGGCGAGCGGCGCTCGCCCCAGGCCGAACGCCGTTCGGCCCTAAAGCTTAGTGGCATGAGCGCGAATACAGGAGTTATGACTTATGGAAGAGAAGCCGCAAGACGTCCGTTCGGGGGGTGAGAGTGGCCAGGATCGTCCCGCCCTCGATCTGGAAAAGCCCCACGATCATCACATGATTCCCGTCTGGTTTTTCGTCGGGGTCATTCTGCTGATTTACGGGGTCATTATTCTGGGTACGGGCATCTACGAGTTCAACAGCCCGCCGCCTACAGTGCTCGCATACACGCATCCCGCCATTTGGTGGGGAGCGCTGTTGACTGTCATCGGCGGCTTTTATGTTTACACCTTCAAGCCCAAGAAGTCTTAAGGGTGGGGCGGAGATCGCTGCATGACCCATTGCTTTGCCCTCTCCTTGCTCTTTGCCGGCACGCCCAACGACCAAGCCCTCCTCTCCATGCACGCGGTGGACTTCGTTATCATCGCGGTTTATTTCGTCGTGGTGCTTGGAATTGGCTTCTACCTGAAGCGCTACACCAAAACCGGCGAAGAATTCTTTATGGCCGGGCGCGACATCACCGCCTGGGTGGCCGGACTCAGCTTTATTTGCGCCAATCTGGGCGCGCTGGAGTTGATGGGGTGGGCGGCAGCCACCTACCAGTACGGAATTCTGGCGGCGCATTATTATTGGTGGGGGGCGATTCCCGCCATGCTGTTTCTGGGCGTCGTCATGATGCCCTTCTACTACATCTGCAAGACCCATTCCGTGCCGGGCTACCTGCAACTACGGTTTGGCGAACGCACCCGCCTGGTCGGCGCGCTGTCGTTCATCTGCATGACCATCCTGATGTCCGGCATCAATATGTACGCGATGGCCGTGGTGATGAAAGTGATGCTCGGTTGGGACATTCACCTGAGCATCTGGATTTCATCGCTCACCGTAGGCGTCTATGTGGCCCTGGGTGGATTGGTCTCTGCGATTTTCAATGAAGTCTTGCAGTTCTTCCTGATCTGGTTGGGCGCGCTGTTGATTCCCATTCTCGGCATGGTGGAGGCCGGGGGATGGTCGGCCCTGGTGGCGCGCATTCATGCCAACTTGCCCCAAGGCGACTACACGCACCTGTGGCGGCCCACCGCCCACTTTGCCAGCAACCCCATGGGCGTGCACTGGACCGGCGTCGTATTTGGATTGATGATTGGGTCACTGGGCTATTGGACCACCGATTTCCTGGTGGTCCAAAGGGCTATTGCCGCCAGGGACCTCCGGTCCGCGAAGCTCGCCCCGATCATTGGCTCGTTCTTCAAGATGG
>PLWR01000526.1:0-5954 GCA_003165615.1 Acidobacteriota bacterium
GCATCATCAAGCACTCGCGCGATTATCCTCTCGCGACGTATCCGGAACTGAAGGAATACCGCTTGGAAGAGCGCCCGCCCCTGGAAGCGCAGCTCATCGACATCGCGGATGAATTTGCCTACAACTGCGCCGATCTCGATGACGGCTACGAGGCCAAACTCCTGACCCTGCCGCTGATCCGCGAGACTTTGCCCCTTTTCGACAGACTCTACCGTGCCATGGAAAAGAAATATCCGGAGGCGAAGGAAAAGCTCAAATTCAACGAAGCTCTCAAACGGCTGCTCGATGCCCTGGTGACCGACCTGATTGAATCCACGCGCCGGCGCCTGGAGGGGAAGGGAATCCATTCGCTGGCGCAGGTTCGTGCCAGCCGTACACGTCTGGTAGCGCTCGGGCCGCGGATGAAGCGGCAGAATCAGAGAGTGAAGGATTTTCTCTTCGCCCGCCTCTACCTGCACCAAAACGTGAACTCCGAGCGCAAGCGGCTCACCGGCTGTATTCGCAGCCTTTTCGCGTATTACCTGCAACACCCGCGAAGCCTGCCAACCTATTACTTCGACGAGTCACAGCATGAGCCCCTGCACCGGGTGGTTTGCGACTACATTGCCGGGATGACCGACCATTACCTTTTGGAGCGGCACAGCAAGCTGCTGGGGGAATAGGTATCAGGTGTCAGGGGTCAGGTGCCAGGTATCAGGTGCCTGGTTCCGGGTTTGGGAGATTGGAATTGGTAAAGGTTAAAGGGTAAAGTATAAATGCAAATAAACTTCACCCTTTACCCTTTACCCAGGGTTCCGTCAAAGTCCGATGGTTTGAGAAATACCCCTCACCCACCGCCTTGCGGTCCCCCCTCTCCCCATGGGAGAGGGANNCATAGCTCTGGAGATGTCCCGCATCCGGGACTTTGACGGAGCCCTGCCCTTCACCCTTTACCCTTTATCCTTTACACTTTTCTCCTCGTCATCTACGATTGCCCAGATCCTGGCACCTGACACTTGGCACCTGACACTTGGCACCTGACACCTTTCCGCACCGTGAGGGTTCCGTGAGTCTGCGCAGACAATTGGTGCTTTCGCTGTTGCTGCTGGTGGTGGTGGTACTGTCGGCAGTGGCGGTTTACATGTGGTTTGGCGGGCCGGAGGTCACGCTGCTGGACGCCGTCTACATGGCCGTGATCACCATCACGACGGTGGGTTATGGCGAGATCGTTGATACCCATGCCAATCCAAGCCTGCGGCTTTTCAACATCTTCTTTATCCTTGTCGGCATCGGCATCATGCTGTACGTTTTTTCTGTTTCGACCGCTTTCATTGTGGAAGGTGAACTTAACCACTTTTTTCGGAGACGCAAGATGCAGAAACAGATTCGGGATATGCACGACCACCTCATCATCTGCGGCGCGGGTGAAACCGGCACTTACCTGGTCAAGGAACTCCTGAAGACGGGCGATGTCTTTGTGGTGATCGATCACGACGAAGGGCGACTGGAAAGAATCAGCCAACTGGGTGACGTTCCGGTCCTCAAGGGGGAAGGCGGGGACGAGGATATCCTGACGGCGGCGCAGATCCAAAAGGCGCGCGGCTTGGCTTCGGTTCTTCCCGAGGACAAGGATAATCTGCTCACGACGGTAACGGCGCGACTGTTGAATCCCAATCTCCGCATTGTGGCGCGCTGTGCCGAGGCGCGCATGGTGGAGAAACTCCTGCGGCACGGCGCCAATTCCGCCATTTCTCCCAATATGATCGGCGGCATGCGCCTGGCTTCGGAACTGATCCGGCCCTCCGTGGTCAGCTTTCTGGACGTGATGCTTCGAGACCAATCCGGAACGTTGCGGGTGGAAGAAATCACGGTTGCTGAGGGCTCGCCCTGGATCGGGAAAAAACTAAAAGAAATAGATTTCCACGGGCGGTACGAACTTCTGCCTTTGGCGATGCGCAAGCCGGACGGCGAAATAAGATTCAATCCGCGCGATGACACCGCCATGGCGAGTGGCGACGTTCTGGTGGTCATGGGTGACGTTGCCAATGTGTGGAAGGCTCGCGACGCGGCGGGAAACAAAATCCCCCATCGCGCGGTTTAGCGGGGAGCCGCCCGTGGGATGCGGCCAGAAGGGTAGCGTGCCTATCTGCGGGCGGTGGAGGGGACGATGACCGGCCAAGTCCTCGATGCCTTCCCGGGTGCGGCCTGACCGGCCTGGTCTGCCGGCGGCCTTCACACAGACTCTGACGGGCCTGAACATCGTCACATCCACGGATGACTTTAGAAGGGCGGTTCGCGAACCGCCCCTACGGGATATCCTGCCTGTCGTCACGGAGCGGTGGACCACGACGCTACCTGCCGCCCCCCCTCGCTGTGCCCCCGATACTCCCCCGCTTCGGATATCGGCAGGATCGGGGGCAAGGATGAATCCATTTGCCGACCTCGAAAATCGCCAATCACCAATCACCGGATCCCCGATGGCCCAATGGCCCGATGGCCCGATGATCCGATGAACCGATGGCCCGATCCCCGGCCAGGTAACCTGAGCAAGGAGCTATGCGTCCAACGTTACGAACTTCTTCAGGCGCGGCAGCAGATGCCGATGCGTCGAATCCGCACCATAGAACAAAGCATGGATGTACATCAGCAGAGCGGGATGGGAAAATCGGCGCGGCGGATTTTTCCGAAACTGGAAATAGCCAAGTTTACCGGCCACCACTTTGCCGGGATGGTGATAGGAGATGAGCGGCCACAATGCCGGGAAAAATCGGAAGCCTTCTTCGGCCAAGGTGGCGGGCCAGCGGACCCCGGAAGCGACGGTGACTTCGACATAGAAGCGCCAATTCCACCCCTGGGGGCCGCGGCGTTCATGGCGGAGAAGCTGATGCAAAATTCGTCTCCCCCATCCCTGCCTGCGCAGTCCAGGATCGACAAAGATGTAGCTTCCAAACACTACGCTGAACGCAGGCAGAACCAGGGTGCAGGCGCCACCAATCATCCGATCACCCCCATAGGCCGCGAACAGATGCACGGGATTCACGCGCGCCGGCGAAGGGACCATCACTTTCCGCAGCACCCCCGGGCTGACGCGCTCGTCGGGGTTGAAGCTTCGGCCGTAGAGCCGGAGGAATTCCTCCAAGGCGCGGCGCTCGGTGGGGCGAAGCAATTTCAGCGTGAGTTTAGGCATGGGCTGCCTTGCTCCAATTCGATTTGTGAAATCATACTGGTTTCGAGTATCTTGTATCACAGGCCCGGGCATCGGGCCAGTGAGTGGGAGTGTAACTCGGGATGTTGAGGAAACTCGGTTGGTTGCTGATCTTGTTGCTGGTCTTCGCGCTCGCCTCAACGGCTCAAGAAGTGGATGATGCGAGCTTTGCCCCGATTTTTAGCGGGCAGGATTTGGCCGGCTGGCACGCCATGGGGCAGGAGGATTGGCATGGGGAAAACGGAGTCCTGTGGACGGAAGGCAAGGGCGGATGGCTGCGCTCCGACCAGCGCTATGCGGACTTCGAACTGCGTCTGGAATACCGCGTCGCGAAAGGCGCGGTCAGCGGGATCTTCCTGCGCTCCGCGGAGCAAGGCGATCCCGCGTTTACCGGGCTGGAAATCGCTCTGCTCGACGATGCCGGGCAGCTCACTGATTTGCACAGCACCGGGGCAGTTTACGGTGCGGTGATTCCGCTCTACAGCGTGGGGAGGAAGGCCGGCGAGTGGAACCAGGTGGAAATTACTTTTGTCGGGCGCCACCTCACGGTATACCTGAATGGCAATCGGATTCATAAAATTGACGTCGACGATCCGGCGTTTGTTTTTTCCGAGAAGCGCCCTCTGAGCAGGGTTCCCAATCAAGGTTACATCGGTCTGGAAAGCCACACCAACCGCGTTGATTTTCGCAACCTGCGCGTTCAAGTTATCAAACCTGCTGCCTGAAAGAAGTGCAATCAACGAAACTCGAAAATCGAAACTCGAAGCGCGGGCCGATTTTCGAGTTTCGAGTTTCGAGTCTGGGGAGATAACAATTGTCCAATCTCGGTAGCAAATCCGATCGCGGCGTAGGGGCAGCGGTGATTTTCCCGCTCGTCGTTTTGGCCGCCATTTTTGTGTTGTTGGTATTCAAAGTTTCAAGCCGCCAGGGGCCCACGATCCTCTTGCAGAAACAGCCCAAAGGTTTGGGGCGGAAAACCGAACTCGTCGTGGAGGCGAGCGAACCGAAGCACAATCTCAAGACACTGTCTTTGGAGGTTGTGCAGGACGGGCAGGTCATTCACCAGTCCACGCTGGTTATCTCCGCGCGCCCGCGTCGATGGTGGAAGGTCTGGTCCTCCGGCCCGGTGAGCCCCACCCATTGGACGGTTCTGGTGGGCCGCGAGGTGATTCCGGAGCTGAAGGAGGGCCATGCGACTGTGCAGATCACGGCCCTTAATGATTCCTGGGGCCGCTTCTTTCGGGGCGGACGCAGCGAAGTCAAGCTGGACCTGCCGGTGCGGTTCGCGCCTCCGCAGGTGGAGGTGTTGACCACCCAGCATTACATCAATCAGGGCGGCTGCGATATGGCGGTCTTTAAGGTTTCAGCAGGAACCGCCGAGTCCGGCGTGCAAGTGGGTGACAACTTCTTTCCCAGTTTTCCCCTGAAAGAATCCCAACCGGAAACCCGCCTGTGCCTTTTCGCTTATGCGTACAACGTTGATCCTTCCACCGTCCCCCATATTGTGGCGCGCGACGATGCCGGTAACGAAACGTTGGTCAGCTTCAACTACAAGGTTTTTCCCAAGAAATTCCATACTGACACCTTCGATCTGGAGAAGCTGGAGGGCGGGAAATTCCTGGAGTCCGTCGTGCCCCCCATTATGGACCAGACCCCCGAACTGCGCGACCAGGGAAGCCTGATCAAGAATTTCCTTTTGATCAACGGCCCGCTTCGGCAGGAGGATGCGCAAAAGCTGGTGGCATTTTCCCAGCGCACCGCGCCACGGTTCTTGTGGAAGGGTCCGTTCCTCCGCTTGCCCGGCAAGACGGAAGCCAGCTTTGCTGACTACCGAACTTACCTTTATGGCGGGCAGCCCGTGGACCATCAAACGCACCTGGGGTTTGACCTGGCAGGTTCGGAACACATGCCCGTGCGCGCCGCCAATGACGGCGTGGTCGTGTTTGCAGGGTATTTCGGAATCTACGGCAACGCCGTGGTCATCGATCACGGCTGCGGCATTCAGAGTCTTTACGGCCACATGAGCTCCCTCGAGGTCAAAGAGGGAGATCAGGTGAAAAACGAGCAGGAAATCGGCCGCACCGGCCAGACGGGATTGGCGGGCGGCGATCACCTGCACTTCACCATGCTGCTGGATGGAATTCCGGTGAATCCTGTGGAATGGTGGGACGCGCACTGGATTCACGACCGGATTACCGCGAAGTTGCAGATGTAGGTTACAGGGGACAGGTTACAGCAGACTGAGGACAGGTAATTAGCGGAGCAGAACAGGAATGGAGATGGCAATTCAATCTCATCGCGACCTGAAAGTCTGGCAGAAGGCGATGGATCTTTGTGTTGAAATTTACCGGCTCACCAATAAATTTCCTCTCCCCAGCGGAGTGGGCTGGCATCTTGAGGTTGGTTTGTTGCCCTTCCGTTACTCTTCCTCTTCCTCCACGGCGGAGGGCTTGTGGGCGGCAACGATCTTGTCGGCGATCATCTGCGGAACAACATCGTAGTGGGACATTTCCATGGAGTAGGTGCCGCGGCCCTGGGTCATGGACGTGAGGTCGGAAGCGTAGGTGAGCATTTCCGCCAGAGGTACCTGGGCTTTCACTACGGTTGAGCCCCCTTGCGGTTCCATCCCCTGAATGCGCCCGCGCCGGCCATTGAGGTTACCCATGATGTCCCCGGAGTAGTTTTCCGGGACGTGGATCTCCACATTCATGATGGGTTCAAGCAGGCAGGGTTTGGCCTGTTCCATGCACTTCTTGAAGCCCTTGGAGCC
>PLWR01000526.1:5966-9055 GCA_003165615.1 Acidobacteriota bacterium
CCGCCGAAGATGTCGTTGACGAATTCGAAACCCGCCCCACGCGCCTGGGGCTCCAGCTTGATCCAGCAGTCGCCGTACTGGCCATGGCCGCCGGTCTGCTTCTTGTGCTTGCCCTGCGCCTCGGCTTTGGCGCGAATGGTCTCCCGGTAGGGAATCTTGGGAGCTTTAAGCGTGACCTCAATGTTGAAGCGCCGCTTGAGTTTGGAAACCGCCACTTCCACGTGCTGCTGGCCCGCGCCGGAAAGCAGAAACTCCTTCGTCTGCGGGTCACGAGAGAATCGCAGCAGCAGATCTTCCTCCAACATACGATGGATGGCGGTGGAGAGCTTATCTTCGTCACCGCGTGACTTGGGCTCAATGGCAAACGAGATGGCGGGTTCGGCAAGCTTCAATTTGGGAAAAACGATGGGCGCGGACTTGTCGCCAAGCGTGTCGCCGGTGAGGGTATCCTTCAACTTCGCCACGGCGCCGATATCGCCCGCATGGAGTTCCGCCACGGCGGTCTGAGTTTTGCCTTGCGTCACGCCGATATGGGAGAGGCGTTCGGAGGCTCCACGATTGAAGTTGGTGAGGTTGGCCTCGTTCTTGACGATGCCTGACAGGACCTTGAAGTAACTTACACGGCCGGCAAAGGGATCAGCGACGGTTTTGAAGACGTAAGCCGAGACGGGTTGGGCGTCGGCAATCTTGCGCTTGACCGGCTGGCCACCCTCGCGGTCCAGGCCCTCCACTTCGCCGCGCTCCAGGGGCGAGGGGAAGTAATCCACCAGGAAGTTCAGTAAGGTTTCACTGCCGATGCTGAGCACTCCGGCGGAAACCACCACGGGGTAGATGCGCTTTTCGCCAATGGCTTGTTTCAGGCCCGGCACAAGGTCTTCGACGGGGATGGTGCCCTTTTCAAAGAACTCCTCCATCAGCGCGTCGTTGCCTTCCGCCACCATTTCCACCAGCGCTTCGTGAGCGGCGGTGGCGGCATCCTGAAGGTCGGCGGGAATCTCCGCTTCCTTGCTTTTGCCCGAGCCATCCGCGCCGTAGAGGTAAGCCTTCATGCGGACCAGATCGACGAGGCCGCGAAAGCTCCGTTCTTCGCCGATGGGCAGTTGCACGGGAATCACGGCTCGGCCGAATGCGCCGCGCAGGGCTTCGAGGGTCCGCTCAAAGCTGGCGCGGTCGCGGTCCAACTGGTTGATCACCAGAGCGCGGGGCAGACCGTACTTTTCGCAGAAGCCCCAGACCTTTTCCGTCTGCACTTCGATGCCGGCAACGCCATGGACCAGCAGCAGAGCGGAATCCGCCGCCATCAGTGCCGCCTCGGTTTCGTGCATGAAGATGTTGTAGCCGGGGGTATCCACGAAATTGATTTTCGTCTTTCCCCACTCCGCGTAGGCGAGCGAGGCGCTTATGGAAAACTTGCGTTGGATTTCTTCTTCATCGTAGTCCGTGACGGAGGTACCTTCGTCCACCTTGCCCAGGCGATTCACCATGCCTGCCGTAAAGAGGAGAGCGGAGACAAGCTGCGTCTTGCCGGTATCACCATGGCCAACCAGTGCAACATTGCGAATGTTCTCGCCTTCGTAGATTTTCACCAGGAACTCCTTCGCAGCATGGGAATGCCCATAGATTTGTACGGTCGCGCTCGAAGCAAACGCACATCGTAGCACAGGGCTCAAGTGGCTTCAACGCGTGTCAACAGGGTTTTTTCGCAAGGCGGTCCCTTTGTCGCTGAGTGTTTTCCCGCCTCTCCCGGCCTCCGCCACCTCCTAGCCCCCGCGCGAAGGTTAAATCTCCTTGACCCTGCCGGTGGTTTCGACAAGAATAAGCCTGCAGGATTGCAGGTACTATGAGCCCACGGACAAAGCCTCCCAGCCCCGACCGAGGCCGCTCGGTCGAACTCGAATGGACGACTATTTCCTATAGCACCATTGCCATTTACCTCGTCATTGCCTTCTTGCTGGTGCTGGGGATTCTGTACCTGATCTCACCGCAGTTTGTGGTTAAGATCACCACGCGGGCGCTGGAAACGATCGCCGCCCCCCCCAGCATCCAGCAAACCTCGTCGAGCCGGAAGGAGGCGCACTTCGTAAATCTGGATGGCACCGTGCGCATTAAGAAAGCCGCCTCCTCGCAGTGGATGCGCGCGGATTTCAACACCAGCCTGGAAAAAGGGGACTTCGTGCAGACGGGCAGTGACGGCGTGGCGCGCATCATTTTTGCCGATGGCACTAACTACACCCTCAAACCCGACGCGCTGATTGTGGTGGAGGAGAGCCGCGAAGACCCCGTAACCCGGGCCACCAAAGTTGCCGTGCAGGTGACTTCCGGGGCAGTCGACCTGGCGACGGGCAAATTTGAGACGCCGGGATCAACCTCGCAGGTCTCCTTTGCTGACGCCGTGGCGACCCTGAAGGAAGAAAGCCACGCCAATGTTCGCAACGATCCGGACAACAATGTCCACGAGATTACGGTGGATACAGGCCAGGCGGAAGTGACCCGCGGCGCGCAAAGCGTTCAGCTCGGCCAATACGAACAGGTTTCCTTCGCTGCCCAACAGCCGGGCTTGGTGCGAAGTAAAGTGATTGCACCACCGTCTTTGCTGACCCCCCAGAATATGGAACTGAAACTGGTACGCGATCCCAAGTCCACCTCTTTTGATTTCAGTTGGACAGAAGTCCCCGAGGCGAAAACTTACCACCTCCAGATATCTCCCTCGGTCATGCTATCCAATTTCGTCGTGGACAAGAAGGTCAGCGGACGCACCGCCATTACCATTTCCGGGCTCGATGAGGGGACTTACTACTGGATGGTCAGCGCCATTGATACGAAAGGAGTGGAAAGCCAGCCGAGTCAGGCCAACCGGTTGAACCTGGTGAAGGAAGTTGCCGGTAATCAAGCTTACCTGGAAGTGACCAAAATCATTCAGCACGGCAGGGTGGTGGAGGTGCAAGGGAAGACGGAACCCGGGTCCACCGTGATCATCAACAACGAGCAAGTCTTCTCGATTTCACCGGACGGCACGTTCCGGGGCTTTACGTCCCCGCTCCCCAACTCCGGTTCGAACGAGATTACGATCACCGCACAAGACCGCAAGG
>PLWR01000423.1 GCA_003165615.1 Acidobacteriota bacterium
CACGCCGCTCTCCAGAAACTGCTGATGCATCGCTTGGGCCGGACGCTGCTCGTCACCAACCGCCTCGATTGGACCGCCGAGCAGGTGGTCGCGGCCTACGCCGGCCAGCAAACGATCGAGCAGGTTTTTCGCGGCCTCAAGGAAGGTGACTGGCTCAACTGGCAACCCCTGTATCACTGGACCGACAGCAAGATCCGCGTGCATGCTTTCTACTGCCTGCTCGGTCTCTCCCTGCTGCACTACGTGCGCCGCCAAGCCCAGGCCTTCTGGCCCTCGATCAGCATTGAAGAACTGCAGAAAGAGTTAGAGCAAATCCAACAATTCGTACTCTTGTATCCCGCCCAGGNNGTACCCCACGTGGGTAATACAAACCCCTCATGGTAACTCCATGAGAATTCAACCACATCCCGCCCTTTTTAGCGTTTTCGCAGTAAACTACCGCTAGACGCTCCTCCAGGAACGCCGATTGTTCAACTATTTCCAAGAGTGATTCGGTTGAGGTGGACAGTGGATCTCCCGTGGCAAGGGACTAACCGTTACGGTTGGATCGAACCGGCGCCCACTCGATGGGCAGGTGTGCCGGAAAGGAGGCCTCAGGCACTATCTGGTTTTCGTTCTCAAACAATTGCCGATCAGCGGACTCTCCCTGCCGCGGAGGTGAATCTGCCCGCGGTTTCCGACCGGGGGCAGATGTCATCACCTCTGCATCGCAATTCGGGCACGACCGAGGTCACTCGCAGGCTTGTATCTCGCCCCGTGAGTATTTCGTGTATAATAGGGCTTAACAAACAGCATCTACTTATCAACCCTAGAAGAGCCAGGACAACAGGGTGTCGCTACAATACCTCCCGCGACCTTCTCAACGTCCGCCTCTGATAGCTCGACTGCATCATCCGATGCGACTTGTTCCTCCGCCTTCTTTTCGATCTTCTCGTCTTTTGGGTCTGCCATTTGTTTCCTCCTCCAGAGAATTACCACGCCGAGCGTGGCGCATACCAAATCGCTGGGGTTAATTATGCGCGAGACATCGCACTTCCATGATGATGCGCTGTCCGCGTCCTCGCGGGGCACTGAGACGCTGCATCATTGTGTAGGTCGATCTAGCCAGCCACCATTGGGATGACAGAGGGTCTCCCCCTAAGTTGCAATATGCCCCCATCTTAGCCTCGGCGGCTGCGAATGTCCGGTCCCCAGGGCCAGCGCGTCCTCTTACGGACGAGGCCCAAAAAAGGACACGCTACATGCGGTTAAACTCGGGGGGCGGGCTCGGCGGCAGCGGCTGTGGATTCAGGCCGCCCGACGCCTTGTCCAAATCCTTCTCCGCGAGCTCATCCTTCTTGCTCCCGGCAGGCTTTATGGTTTCCGGGTCCTTCTCGATTGCCTTTTCCTTTTCTTCTGCCATAGCGATTCTCCTTTTTGACGAATTCTGAACGAAGATATTTCACTGAAGCCCCAAAAACAAAAAGCCCCAATGAGCTTCTGTAAAGGTCAAACGGATCTAGCGAGACATTCGTCTGCCGCGTAATTAACTGGGGGTCTTGGCCTCGGGACAGAGTTGCAGGGCCGGCAGACCCTCTTTAAAGCCACTGGGGATGGCAAACGGTCCAGCCGTATGGACGGCAGAATGGCACCATGCCGCAGTGATGTCAACATATTTCGATTTAATAATTGTGCCAGGTACCACGCAATATTTTGTAACTGCTTGAAAATATGGTGCCGCGGGACGGAGTTGAANNCGACGCCAGCCTTTTCAGGGCTGCGCTCTACCACCTGAGCTACCGCGGCACAAAGGAAATCGGCCAAGCCTGGCCCGCCCTGCGCTGAATACCCACCCGTGCTCCTGGTCTTCAGGACGGATATGACGCTTGGGGCCAAAAACATGTCCGTAGAAAGATTCTCAGGCGGATTTGGGATTCTGTCAAGAAATCGCATTGGCTGAATGAACCGTTGGCTAGTCCGAAGATGCTTCGGGGCGCGGCGGCGGCGTGATGTGCTTTGACAAGAAGGTTCGATCCAGAACAAAGGTCAGTTCCGTGCCGGGGGGGAGGAGCACTCCCTGATGTTTCTTGGCCACGCTGTGGACCACTCCGGCCATGGCGCCGATGGCCGCGCCGTAAAGGGCTCCCTTTCCTCCATCTAACAGTAGGCCACCTCCGGCGCCGACGGCGGCTCCGATTCCAGCCTCCTTGGCGACGCTTTTGTCGCTCTTGCCCGGGCCTTCCACGGTTCCTTCCGCATCCTTCACCTTGGAGCCACTATTGTCATCCGCATTTTTGAGCAGGGCCACGATGGTGTAGGTGCCTTGGTCCGTGACTGATATGGTCTCCGCCACCAGCCGCATCTCACCCCTTCCGGTAGCGCGCCCCGCCGGCTTCAAGAAGGTTACGTGGCCACGCACCGTGCTTTCGACGGGGACGACCTCCTGCCCCCCGGCAAAGATGGGTTCACCCACCTTGCCAACCCAGGGATCGCCTTCCTCGCTGCCCTTGGTGCTCAAGGTGTTCGTCAGCCTTACGATGAGCTCGGTTCCGCTGGGCAGGGCAATGTCACCGGGGTCAACCCCCCATGACAAAATGCCCGTGGTTAGGATCAGGGTAAAGGTTAAGAAGGTGAGCGTACAGGCTCGTTTCATCCGCAGTTCCTCTGAGAGGGAAGGACACAATGTCTAGATTCTTCGGTCCATCGCATCTATCGGAGTCCCACAAAGCGCAAGCTCACTGCTTGGCCGCTTCCGAAGGGTTCGTTGGTTCCAGCGGTTTTCCAGTGCTGGCATCGACGGATCGGCTGATGACGAAGGTCATAGTGGTACCTTGCACGAGAATGATGTGCTTTTCGTGCTTCAGCAGATCGTAGATCAACACCGTGCCCGCCCCGATTCCCGCGCCCATGCCGATGGAGGTGCCCCATCCAGGTCCGCCGCAATTACCGTAATAACGGCAGTCGATCTCGGAACCCATGCCTACCATGGATCCGGCTCCGGCTCCCATGGCTCCGGCCAGACCAGCATCCTTGAGGGCGTCCTTCTTGTTCTTGCCGCAGCCCTTGATGGTGCCTTCATCGTCGCCCGTAGTCTTGGCGCAAGGGCCGGCATTCATGTCATCAAGCCCCGCAGGCAGGGCCAACTTGACGTCATCCGGGGTGATGATATCGTCCAGAACCACACGCATTTGCGCCACGCCCGTGACGCGGCCCGATTGCTTCACAAAAGCCACGTGCCCTTCCACCGAGCTGCCCGCGGCAATGACTTCCTTGCCGTCCACGCTGGTAACCGGCGTCGTGACAATCCCCGTAAAGGGGTCGCCGGGCTTGCTGGTCT
>PLWR01000500.1 GCA_003165615.1 Acidobacteriota bacterium
AGGTTCTCGGATGGATTTCTAGGGACGCGTCATGGCGTGTCCGTACAAAACACCTTTGGTTGCGGCCAAAGGCAGCGCTGCTCTACAAGTTTTAATTTAATCGGGAGGTCTAATATGGATTTATCAAAAATGACGCGCCGGGAATTTCACAAATCCACGGCGCTGGGGGTATCGAGCCTCGCGCTTTCGTCGGGGCAGAACGTTCACAACGTGATGGGCGCCAACGACCGCATCGGCGTGGGCCTGATTGGCGCCGGCGGGCAGGGCCGCTTCGACCTGGTCTCCATGTTGAAGTCGGGGCGAATCAATCCCATCGCCGCCGCCGATGTTTACTCGCTGCCGCTCGCCCTCACGCTCGACGGCGCCACCATGCCGCCGGGCAAGACCACGGGTTACAGCGACTTTCGCAAGCTTCTTGAGCGCAAGGATATTGACGCCGTCATTGTGGCCACGCCCGAGCACTGGCACGGCATTCCCATGATCATGGCCTGCCAGGCGGGCAAGGACGTCTACGTGGAGAAGCCCACCTCGCACACGGTCTATGAAGGCCGCAAGATGGTGGAGGCCGCCGCCAAGTACAACCGCGTGGTGTCGTGCGGCACGCAGCAGCGCTCCGGCGAGCACTTTAAGCAGGTGGCGGAGATGATCCAGGCGGGGAAGATCGGCAGGGTCACCTATGTCGAGGCGTATCTCTACGGCCTGGGTTTCACCCGCGAGAACCGCAAACTGGTTCCGCCGCCTGACACCGATCCTCCCGCCGGGTTCGATTGGGATTTCTGGCTGGGCCCCGCGCCATACCACCATTACAATCGCAGTCGCCGGGGATTCACGGGCTTCTGGGAAACCGGCGGCGGCGAGACCACCAATTGGGGTCCGCACCTGATGGACGTGGTGCATTGGGCCATGCAGGTGGATGCGCCCCTCACCGTCTCCTGCTCCGGCGCGCGCTACGCCAACCAGGGAATCTACGAAACGCCGGACACGCTGGAGGCGGTTTACGAGTATCCCGCCTGCCCGCTCAACTCCGCCGGCTTCCTGGCGCGCTTCAGCTACCACCTGGGCCGCGGCCCGGATGATCATTCTTATGGCACGCAGTTCTACGGCACCGAAGGCACGCTGTTCGTCAATCGCGAGGGTTATACCATCTGGCCCGCCGCCACCGTCAAGGACGTCTATGAGACCTTTGGCGATACGGAGGTCATCAAGGGCGACGGCACCGCGCAACACCAGCCCCACGTGGAGAATTTCCTGGACTGTGTGCGCTCGCGGAAGAAGCCGAACTCCCCCATTGAAACCACCCACCGCAGCACCAGCGTCTGCATCATCGCCAATATCTCGCTGCGGCTGGGCCGGAAATTAAAGTGGGATCGCGAGAAGGAACAGTTCATCGGCGACGCCGAGGCCAATAAGATGTTGAATGAAGAACGGCGGAAACCGTGGGATGTGATTTGAAAAACAGTCGATAGTTGACAGTTTCTAGTCGATAGTTGGCAGTGTGCATTGGCTGCTCAGAGCTCCTTTTCGTCGATTGTAGACCCTCGACTTTGACCATTAACTATCGACTATCAACTATGAACTGTCGACTCTCAGCCGTCGGCTGTTACCAAGGAGGATCCCCAACTTGAAATTCGGCGTCAACACCATGGTTTGGACCACGCAGGTAAATGACAAATTTGATTCCACCTTCGCCCGCATCAAGGAATGGGGCTTTGACGGAGTCGAGCCCTTCATCACTCCGGATGAGCCCGCCAACCTTCCGGCAATCAAGGCCACACTCGATCGGCTGCAACTCGAACGCACCACGTGCACCGTGCTGCCGCGCGATGCCAATCTGGTGAGCTACGATGCGGCCACTCGCGCGAGCGGAGTGGACTATTTGAAGAAGTGCGTCGACCGCACGGCGGAGTTGGGCGCGCGCCTGCTTTGCGGTCCCTTGCATTCCGAGTCATGACTGGAAACCGGCGCACGGATAAAGAGTGGAATTGGGCCGTCAAGGGTCTGCGCGCCGTCGCCGCTCGCGCCGAAAAAAAGGGCGTGTGCATTTGCATCGAGCCGCTGAATCGATTCGAGACGTACTTCCTCAACACCCTCGAAGACGCCGCGCGTCTGGTGCATGACGTGGGCGCGCCCAACGTGAAAATCCACTTTGACACTTTTCACTCCAACATCGAAGAAAAGCACCAGGCGGAGGCTCTGCGCGCGGTGGCCAAAGATCTGGGGCACGTTCACATTTCGGAGAACGATCGTGGCATTCCCGGAACCGGGCACAACGATTGGAAGGGCGTTTTCAAAGTGCTCAAGGAAGTTGGCTACGATGGCTGGCTGACCATCGAATCGTTTGCCCAGCCGGAGCCCGCGCTGGCCGCCGCCGCCGCCATCTGGCGCGACCCGGCGCCCTCGGGCGATGTGCTGGCGCTGGAGGGACTGCGCTTCATGAAAAGTCTGGCACGCAAAATGGGAATTCGGTGATCGCGGATGGGCCAATCCGGCAAAAGCATTGTGGATAAACCGAGAATCCCCACCACTGGCCAACCATGGGGGCTAACCGGAGACCCGCTGTCAACCCCATTGCAATGATTCAAAAGGAGATAACGATGTCATATGGAATCATGAAAATGCCCAAATACCTCCCGCAAACCGGCCTTTTTGGACTTTTTGTCGCTGGAATGGCTGTCCTCTGCTGCACGTTATGGAACACCGCGCCCGCCAGCGCCCAAGGCTCCGAGGAGATCCCCTTTTACAAGCACACCATCGACCTGGGGCAAAGCGAGGCGGCGGAGGTTGCCGACGTGAATCAAGACGGAAGGCTCGACATCATTTCCGGCGAGAACTGGTATGAGCAGATCAAGCCCGGCAAGGATGGCCCGCGTTGGATCAAGCACCATTTTCGCGACTTGCCTTTCATCGCGGGTTACCTGGAGGATCTGGGCGACCTGGCGATTGACGTCAACGGTGACGGCTACCCCGACATCGTGACCAGTTCCTACTGGGAGTCGCCGCTGTCCTGGTGGGAGAATCCCGGCAAGTCCGGCAGGCCCTGGGTGAAGCACGACATTGAGAAGAACTGTGGCGGAGTGGAATTCTCCTTCCTGGTGGACATCCTGAATACGGGCAAGGCGCAGCAGCTTCTGCCGCAATTCGGCAACTCCAAATTCCCCCTGACGTGGTACGAAATCGTGGGCAAGGGAGCCGACGCGCACTGGGTTGGGCACGCGATCAGCGACCAGAGCTACGGCCACGGCATCGGCGCGGGAGACGTGAACGGCGACGGCCGCACCGACATCATCACCCCCAAGGGATGGTTTGAGGCTCCCCCCGACCCGCGCAACGGCAAGTGGATTTTCCATCCTGAATTCGACCTGGGGGCGACCGGGTTCATCTACACCATGGACGTGAACGGCGACGGCTTGCCGGACCTCGTCACCACGCTCGGCCACGATTACGGAATTTTCTGGTACGAGCAGAAGAAGGACGCGCAGGGCAACCGCACGTGGGTGAAACACGTGATCGACAACGCCTGGTCGCAGGCGCACGCCCTGACCATCGCCGACCTCAAGGGCGATGGCAAGCCGGTGCTGGTAACGGGGAAGCGCTACTACGCGCACGAGCATGACAAGGGCGCCAACGAGCCTCTGGGCGTGTATTGGTATGACCGCGTCCAGACCGCTTATGGCCTCGAATGGCGGCGGCACATCATCGACTACGGCACGCGCGCCGGCGGTGGGATGCAAGTCCAGGTGGTCGATATCGACAAAGACGGCGACCTTGACATCATTGTGGGCGGAAAGAGCGGGCTCTTTTTCTTCGAGAACATGACCAAAGGCCGCAAGGTGCCGCTGACCGATGTGATCTCCGCCCCGGGCCGATGACCGCTACGCGGCGGAGCCGCAAAAGGAAGCGTAGCGTGGACCTCTGCCTTTGGAGGTCCGCGGCTCTTCCCCGCATCGCCAAGAAAAGCCGCGGACCTTTGACCGCAGGCCCGCGCTACCTTGCTTTTTGGTCATGGGAAAAGGCCCACGGTTCGTAGCATGAACCCCAATCGTGAGAC
>PLWR01000686.1 GCA_003165615.1 Acidobacteriota bacterium
GAGGAGAAACGGCGGGAAGCGGAGTACCGCACCAAGGACCGCATGGCGACGCTGGGCCGCATGGCGGCGGGCATTGCCCATGAAATCCGCAATCCCCTGGCCTCCATCGCCGGGTCGGTGAAATTGTTGAAGTCGATCAGCGAACTGGATGAGGATCAAGCGAAGCTGATCACCATTGTGAGCCGTGAGTCCGAGCGGCTGAACAAACTGGTGTCGGACTTCCTGCTTTACTCCCGCGACCAACGCTTTGAGTTTCACCAGGTGGATGTGGTCACCCTGCTGGAGGAGACTCTCCTGTTGCTTGCGCATCATCCCCTTTTTGGCCCCAATATTCACATTGAACGTAAATTCCCCCGCCGCGCGGTGGCCCTCCGGGGTGACGCCGACAAGCTCCGGCAGGTCTTTTGGAATATTTGCGACAACTCTCTGAAGGCCATGCCCAATGGGGGAACGCTCACCGCCCAGGTTGAAGATGCCGGCAAGCGGGTTCGGGTGGCGCTGGGTGACACGGGCATCGGCTTTACGGGTGTACAATTGGAAAAAGTTTTTGAACCGTTTCAATCGGGTTTTAGTGAGGGCACGGGTTTGGGATTGGCGTTGGTTTACCAGATCATCCGGGGACATCAGGGGTCCATCAAGGTCGACTCCCAGCCGGGAAAAGGGGCGCGATTCGTGATCGAATTGCCCCGCGAAGCTCCCCCGTCGATGCTCCCCAAAGCCGGAACAGTTGAGACGCTGAGTGATTTCATCTGAATTTTGGGATAAGGAACAATGAATGGCGCGATTGCTGATCATCGATGACGAAAAATCTCTTTGCCAGGTTCTGGAAATCGCCTTTCGCAAAAAGGGCCACTTGGTGGAAACCGTCTCCAACGGTCAGGCCGCCAAGAAGAAAATTGAGTCCCAGGTCTACGACCTGATCATCTCGGATATTCGCATGCCTGACCTGAGTGGTATCGAGTTGCTGGAGTACGCGCGCGAGACTCGTAACCCTGCGGCGTTCATCCTGATTACCGCCGTACCCACCATGTCCACGGCCATCACGGCACTGAACCTGGGCGCTTACCGCTACGTGGTGAAGACCGACACCCTGGTGGAGGAGCTCAGTTTGACGGTGGAACGGGCGTTGGAGGAGTTGGCCTTGCGCGAGGAAAATCTTCGCCTCCGGCGCGAACTCCTGCGGGTGTTTGCCGCGCAAAATATCGTGGGGCACAGCCGCTCCATTGAATCCATTCTGGAAATGGTCCGCACCGTGGCGCCCACCACCAGCACGGTGCTGATTACGGGAGAAAGCGGCACGGGCAAGGAGTTGGTGGCCCGCGCCATCCATGAGGCCAGTCTGCGCCGCGAAAAGCCCTTCATCTCGATCAACTGCGGGGCATTCCCCGAAACATTGCTCGAAAGTGAGTTGTTTGGTTATCTCAAGGGCTCGTTTACGGGGGCCGAATCCAACCGCAAGGGGATTATCGAATCGGCCAGCGGGGGCACGCTCTTTCTGGACGAAATCGGCGAAACCAGTCTGGGCATGCAAGTCAAGCTGCTGCGAGTCCTCCAGGAAAGAAGCGTCCGTCCGCTGGGGGGCGCCATGGACGTGTCCGTTGATGTGCGTTTGATCGCTTCCACCAATCGCGATTTGAAAAAGATGGTGGCCAGTGGCCAGTTCCGCGAGGATTTCTACTACCGCGTCAGCGTGATTCCCATTCACGTTCCGCCCCTGCGCGAACGCCCCACCGATATCGAGCCTTTGGCGCGGCACTTCCTGCATAAATTTGCCTTGCAAATGGGGAAGTCCTTGAGCGATTTTGACGCGGAATCTTTGAGTGCCGTTTGCCGCTGGACCTGGCCGGGGAATGTGCGCGAGCTTGAAAATGCCGTCGAGCACGCTGCGGCGGTAAGCGATGGGCGCGATGGGGTGGTCAAGTTGGCCAACTTTCCCGCCTCGATCACGGGAATATCCGCCACCACCCAGGATTCGGTGCAGATTCCCCCCGAAGGCATTGACTTTGAAAGCCAGGTTTCCCAGATGGAAAAACGATACCTGCAAGCCGCTCTGCACGCCGCCGGCGGCGTGCGCAGTCAAGCCGCCGAGCTCCTCAAAATGTCCTACCGTTCGTTCCGCCATTACGCCAAGAAGTATGGGATCTGATTGTCGCGTTTGAGGCCGTCGGTTATCAGTTGGGAGGGATTGGATGGATCAATTCAAAACCACGCGGCGTGATTTTGCCAGGCTTCTGGTGGGGACTGCCGCTCTTGGATTACCCGCCTTTGCGGGGGAGCCGACTGCCCCACCTCCGTTTGGCCATCGCGATATCGTGTCGTTGGACGGGGAGTGGGAGATAGAAGACGGCACCGAGCCCGACGCCATCCCCGCAACATTCAGCCACAAGGTTCCTGTGCCCGGCCTCGCCCATCTTGCCACCCCTCCTTTCCCGGGCGTGGACGAGTATGAGAATCGCGAATACATCCTCACCATGATTGGTTTTGGTTTGATGCCGCCTTCCGCGGACACCGGAGCTTTGGGCCGGACCACCCAGAAACGGAATTACTTCTGGTATCAGAAGAGCTTTGCCGTCTCAGTGAAAAAACAGGTGGCGATTCTGCGGATCAACAAAGCCCAGTTTGGAACGGCCGTGTGGCTTAACGGCAAGAAGATGGGCGAACATCTGGGTTGTTTCACGCGAGGACATTTTGATTTGACCAGCGCCATCAACTGGGAAGGCGAAAACCATCTTTTGGTGCGGATTGGAGCGCATCCCGGCGCACTACCGAATTGGGTCCCCGCCGGTACTGACCAGGAGAAGCCGGTGTGGACGGCGGGAATATACGACAGCGTCTCCCTGCATCTTTGCAATAACCCGGTTATTGAATCGGTTCAGGCCGCGCCGCAGATCGAAACCTCCTCGGTGTTGGTCGAAACCCGGCTTCACAACTATGGTGGGGCTGAAGAAGTATGGATCATACAGCGCCTCAAGACTTGGAAAGGGGGAAACGCCGCAGGGAAGACGTTGCTCAATCAGGTCCATTTGGCGCAGGGAGAAGTGAAGACCGTGACGCAGACCCTCCCGATTCCCAACGCCGTTCTGCGGACCCCGGAGAATCCGTTTCTCTACGTTTTGGAAACGAATTCTGGTGGTGACAGCGTCGAGACGCGCTTCGGTATGCGGGAGTTCCGCTTTGACAATGTTGCCCGCCGCGCCATGCTGAATGGCAAGCCCTACTTCCTGCGCGGATCCAACATTACTTTGCATCGCTTCTTCGGCGACCCGCTGAGCAAGCAACATCCCTGGGAGGAAGCGTGGGTGCNNAAATGTGGCTGGATATTGCCGATGAAGTCGGCTTGCTCCTTCAGTACGAGTACGCGATTTGGACGGGCCGTTTCCCCTGGCGGCACGAGCTCTGGAAGACAGAAGAGCTGATCGATGAATTTAAGGAATTCGTTCAGGACAATTGGAATCACCCCAGCATAGCCATCTGGGATGCTTCCAACGAGACAACCTGCGACGCTCTACGCGAAAAGGTGATCCCTGCCGTGCGCCATCTGGACCTCTCAAATCGCCCTTGGGACAACGGCTACA
>PLWR01000646.1 GCA_003165615.1 Acidobacteriota bacterium
TATCCTTTTTGCAGTGCCTCGTTGACGAATCCCTTCGGCCGCCAACCGCCGATGGAGTCCTTTGCCGTGTTGGCACGGGGGCCGTCAGGAATTTCATAATTCTGGCGCATTCCCTGGTAGATTTCGACAATGGGCTCAACATTCGGATCGTTGTCTCGCCAGTCCGTGCCCATGTCGGTGGCGCTGGTGTGGGAGGCGGTCACGCCATGGTACTGCTTTAGATAAGCGTAGAACGATTGCGTGTCGGGAGCATGCCCGGTCGCATTCTCCTCCGATATGGGCAGCCTTGGCAGTGGGCGCACACCCCGTTGGGCGAAAAGCGCGTTGCGGTGCCCTTCAGGATACTGCACGCTGCGCTCATAGCTGAACAAGGGGGCAAACTTACCCGGCGTGTAGAAGACATCCGTCAACTTCTGGGTGGTCCACCAGGAATACTCCCGGCCGCCGCCGTTGTCATGATCGCAGCAGCCCACCCAATCCATACCGGCGGCGTCAATGATGTAACGCCATTGGTCGAGCAGGGTCCCGTCAAGGGCGCCGTCCATGGAAATTTCACTGTGGCGATGGAATTCCCCGCGCACGATCTTGAGGCTGTCACTACCCGAGGAAACCCGGTAGGCACGAACCGCGCTGACGTCCGCCCCTTCGGCCGCTGTCGTTGAAACCACCGCGGGCGCGGGAGGTGGACCAAGATCGCGCCCCGTCACCGGTCCCAGAGCGGGCGCGAGCGAGATCACATTGGCGTAGAGGTCGTTGTTAAAAGGATCGGCATAGCCGTAGCCCATCAGTTGCTTGAGGTCCCATCCCTGCTTCAAGAGGCGCTGGGCTTCACGGCGTGAATCGGAAGACTCAATGACCACCAGGTTGCCCGGACCGGTGGAAACAAGGGCGGGCCGGTTATCGAGAGTGTTGTCACTGCGGAATAGGAAGATCGGCTTCACCCACTGCTGCCCGTCGAACGACGTTACGTATTCCGTCCAGGAAGAACCCAGCGGTCCCCACACCTGCGGCGCATTCGTACGGAAAGCAATCCAGATGCGGCCCGAGGCATCAACTTGAAGCCTTGGCAGACTGTTGCGCGGATTGCCAGTGGGAAACGCGTGAGCATTCGGCTCGCGTCGCTGCCACAGCGTGGGATCGGGCTTCTCCCAGCCGGTATGGTCGGCCTGCGTGCCTTCGACCACATCTGAACGGATGCCGCTGATTCCGGGCAGAACAACCCCAGGATCGATGCCCGGATCAACCCGGCGACCTGAGGCGTCCAGTCCCACCAGCCGGACGGCGCTTGCCCAATAGAGCGGAACGCCCGAGCTATTGTGTGCGCCCCAGTCCTTGCCCCAGCCTTCCGGGCCTTCTTCATAAGCGATCCAGAGCCGGCCCTGCGGATCATAGGCGATGGACGGATAGGCCTCATAACGAGCGGTAGCGGCGACGGGAATTTCCCGATCCCACGCTCCTGGAGCGGTAGCGGTTCGCGCATAGATGTCATAGTTACCATTGCGGTAGGAGTCCCACGCCACGGTCACACGCCCACGGGAATCAGCAGCAATCGCCGGGTTCCATTCGTTGGCGGTGGAGTTCGATACTGCCTGCGGCGTTGAAAAGCTCTCGCCTTGCTCGGTTGCGGCGAAGATCGAGGCTTTGGCGTCACGCCATCCCTGCCACGCGACCCAGACCCGTCCTTGCGCGTCGGTCGTTGCCACCGCAAAAACATCGGCGCCCGAAGCCTTGGACACCACCGTCTCCGACTGCAGGGCGCCATTCTGCAGCGCCCGGGCGTGAAGTTCAAAGCTTCCCTTCGGGTCCCGATGGTCTGACCAGAAGACCCACACCTTCCCCTTGCCATCGATGGCGATGGCAGGACGATAGAGATCGCCGCTTGCCGCGCTCACCGCAACAGGATCGCCCCATTTGTTGTCGGCAAAATGCTTGACGAACACCTGATCACCACCGGTGGGCTCGGAGTAGGGGGCGAAGTCCTTGACCGGTTCGGTCAAGGGAGCTCGCAGCTTGTTGTGGTCCGGGTTGTGGCGAAACTGCAGATAAGCCAGCCAAATCTCGCCGTTTGCACCCGCTGCCGCGGCCGGGTAGTCCTCTTCATCGGGGGTGTTGGTAAGCTGTGTGTTCGCGGGAACACGGTCAAGTGCCACGCGACCACCGAGTTCGTAAACATATCTGCCGTAAGGGAGATCGCTCAGGCGAAATTCGAAGTTTCCCTGCACAGTCTTCACTTTGATTTCCGCGTTGGGGTTGTCTTCACTAAGCCAGACGATCACCCCGTTGTCTCCTATCGGTGGCGTCCGGTGGGCAATCAGATGAAAGAACGACAGGACCGGACGAGTGGAAATCTGCCACGAGCCATCGTCCTTGATGGCATCCTCTTTCCCGAAGCGCCACGGGTCCAGACGGGTGACGCGCGCGCCCTCCGCCGAAACGGAACCGTCCCACTTTGTGGCCGCCTCGTCCGTAACCCCAAGCAGCACACGCACCCCAATCTGAGCCTTGGCCGGTAAACTCACCCCAATCATCAAGGCCAGAAGTACACCAGGAAAAACCAGAGTCTTTGACACGTTGTTTCCCCTTTTCGTTTCTATTTGCTGCCGGACTGCGGGCGGTTAGGCCTCTGTCCGGGCCCATCCTTCTACGGATAGGTCCGACGCCGTTTCTCGAATGTCTTCCTTCACGATCGGCCCGTGAGCGGCGAGTTCGCTGCCCTCAATGTTGGATTTGAAAACCGGCCACATGAATTGTGCGTACCAAGGGTCCCCGTGGTAATGCGTAATTCCATACGCCTTCGGATACTGCCGCGAGATGTGGGCAGTGCCGAACAGAACGTCCCACAGGAACAACATGTTTCCAAAATTGCCCTTGTAATAGCCCACGCCGTCTTCCGAGGTGTCAGCATGATGCGCATGGTGCGTTGCCGGAGTAGAGATCAGCCTCTCCAACACCCACGCCACGGGATGGAGCGCCGGGTATCGGTATAAAGGCTTGTCCCACGGGATGCTGGAGTGTGCAAGCGCGGTGATGAGGCTCTTGATCACCAGG
>PLWR01000453.1 GCA_003165615.1 Acidobacteriota bacterium
GCCACTCAGACTATTTGAGTCTGCACAGAGCGTGCGTCCCAACCTATATTGGGCATTGTTGTTCGGGAGCAACAACAGCCACGCGCTGGTATGCGTTTACGCGGATGCTTTAGAATGCACCGAGTATGCACCCTGCAAGCTCAGAGCAACCGCGAATAATGTAAGGAATCGAACGGTAAGTGCTTATGCTGAAGGCAGTTAGAAGGTCTGGCGGAGAGAGTGGGATTCTAGACTTTATCTCGGTATCGTATTGAAACAGAGAATGTGATCCAGCTACAATACCTATATGTTAAGACTTTGCTAAGACAAACGAGGTGCAGCATGGACTCTGTGAACCTGGTTTGGCGCACTAGAACCGACGCCGGTTGGAAGTATTTCCCCGTCGTAGTGGGACGGAACGGGCGCATCAAGAAGGGTGCTGTCAAGGTAGACGGCCAGGAAGTTTCTTACCCTGATGGGCACTTTGAAATCCGCTACTACGAAGACCGCAGGACCAAGTACAAGAACGTCGGCACCGATGCAACCAAAGCAGTCAACGAGCGCGACCGGATGCACTACCTGGGCGAGGCGAGAACAGCAGCATCATCGGCTGGCGTAGCCGTGATTGAACCTGAGTTACGGAAGACCATCAAGGTTGAGGCGGCCCGCTTCGTGAAAGCGGAGTTAGCAGATGTGGGGCTCTCGATCTCGACTCCCTTTTCTTGCAGTGACTACTTTGCAGGTACGGTCCAACCGGGTTTCACTCCGGCAGCGGCGTTCTGTTGATCGAGCCACTTCTTGAGCGGAGCAAAGTACTCCATCATTGCTCCGGCATCTATCTGTTCTTCGCCTGTCAATGTTTTCAGCGCCTCTGGCCAGGGCTTGCTTTGCCCGAGTTGCAACATGGCCTCGAGTTTCGCTCCGGCGGCTTTGTTGCCATAGAACGAGCAGCGATGTAGCGGTCCAGTCTGTCCGACCTCGCGGCACATGGCGCGATAGAACTGGAACTGCAGAATCTGCGCCAGGAAGTACCGCGTGTATGGCACATTGGCCGGGACGTGGTACTTGGCTCCCGGATCGAAGTCGGCTTCGGTACGGGCGACCGGCGGCACAACACCCTGATACCTGGCCCGCAGTTGCCACCATCCGGCGTTGTAGTCGGCTGGCTTAATCTCGCCGGAGAACACCTTCCAGCGCCACTGGTCAATCATCAAGCCGAAAGGCAGGAATGCGACCTTGTCCATCGCCCGGCTCAGCAGCAAAGCGGTGTCATCGCTTTCAGGAACCTTTTCGATCAGGCCAACCTGCTTCAGATATTCCGGTGTAATAGAGAGCGCGATCGTGTCGCCGATGGCTTCGTGAAAACCGTCGTTGGCGCCATTCACGAACAGGAAAGGTTGTTGTTTGTACGCGCGCTGGTAGAAGTTGTGGCCAAGTTCATGGTGTATGGTCACGAAATCTTCATCGCGGATTTCGATGCACATTTTGAGACGGAGATCGTCCTGGTTATCGACGTCCCAGGCGCTGGCGTGGCAGACGACGTCGCGGTCGCGCGGTTTGATGAACTGCGAACGCCCCCAGAAGGTTGCGGGAAGCGGTGCGAAGCCGAGCGACTTGAAGAAGTTTTCACCGTAACGAACCATTCCAAGTTCGTCGACCTTCTTCGCCTTCAGCAGTTTGGTAAGGTCGTAGCCCGCGCCTTTATTGTTGGCCGGAGCCACCAGGGGATAGATATTTCCCCACTCCTGCGCCCAGGGATTTCCCAGCAGATCAGCGCGAATCATTCCATTTGCATCCGCAGCCTGTGCGCCGTACTGCTTCACCAGTTGATTGCGGACATAGGTATGCAACGACTCATAAAGCGGACGCACCTGCTGCCAGAGGCGCTCGGTATCGGCGGAAAACTGCTCGGGCGTCATGTCGTAATTGCTGCGCCATTGCGCACCCATGTCTTTGAAGCCAAGCTCTCGCGCGCCCTTATTCTGCAACTCGACGTAGCGCGCGTATTTGGCGCGCATCGGAGCTCCGATGGCGTGCCACCCGACCCAGACTTCCTTCATCTCTTCCGGATCGCGCGAGGCCGCCATGATCTTTTCGATCTCACCGATAGGCAGGCACTTTCCCGCAAACTTTCCTATTTTCGGGCAGTACTTACCTTTGCCGTAATCGCCTTCCAGAGAGCTGGCAAGTTTGGTGTATTCTTCGCGCTCCCTGGGATTCTCCAACGAGAAGAGCTGCAGCTTCAGCAGCAGGAACTTACGCGCCAGCACCGGTGACATTTTGAGGCCGTCAAAGCGCTTGACCTCAGGCGCCAGACGAGTAAGTTCAGCGATAAGGCGCTCGTTGTAATCGGCTGAAATTGTTTCGGTATCATCCGTGATGAAGGTTGCCTGAACCCATTGTGCGCGGGCAAGCTTTATGTTCAACTCGCTCAGCGTGGACTCGGTCTCCGCGATGAACTTCCCGGCATCTGCAATGGTAGGTTTCGACCGCGCGTCGCGCATTGTGGACTCCTGATTTCTGGCTGCTTCCGCTGGCGAACCCTGGGCCGCAGCCAACACGGTCAGTGCGGCAATTGCAATCATAACTTTGGTGAAGCGCACCATGATTCCTCCAAAGCTGCCCATTGTAATGAGTTCCGAGGCAAGAAGAAACTGCCTCCACCGAAGTCAGACTGGATAGAAGCGGGAATTCCTCGTACACTACGGGCACAAGGTAACGCGATGCCAAAATTCGCATTCAATCCGGCGCTGTTCCGCGTCATTCTCATCGTGCTGTTCGTGGTAATTACGCAGATTCTTGCCGCCAGGAAGAGGGCCAACTCTCCCAAGCCGGCCCCGGGTATGCAGAAGGGATCGCCGCTGGAGGTGCTGCGCGAGTCCATGCGGCAGGCTTCAGATCAGGCGCGCACTGGGCAGAGCAAAGGGCAGGTGGACGGAGCAGCCATGCAGTTCAGCCAACAGCTCCAGCAACCCTCAACGATTGAGCCGGAGTCGTCCTTGATTCCTTCGGCGCTGCTGGTGGCGTTGTTCGCATGTTTGTGCCTGATGGCATATCGATATTGGGCAGGCTAAAGCGGTTGCAGGATTCGTATATCCGCAGCAAACCCACATTTGCTAACTACAGCAAATGTGGGCACCCTCGGGATACACCCACTCTGAAAATACTCCAAGAAACTGAATGGGTAGCACTCTGCATCACATCGCCAGCAGTTTTGGCGGCTCTTGTCCCTCTCGCGGCTTAACCTTCCACGGAATCAACTCAGTCCTTCCCATCAGCGCATCAGCATGCCGCCGTTTACGTCAAGGACGTGTCCGGTGATGTAACTCGCCTCGTTGCTGGCAAGAAAAAGTACGGCGTTGGCGATGTCTGCGTCAGTGCCTTGTCGTCCCAGCGGAATTTGAGCGGTAATTGCCTCTCGCTGGGCGTCGGTGAGTGCCTCGGTCATGGCCGTGGCAATGTAACCGGGAGCCACGGCATTCACCGTGATATTGCGCGACGCGACTTCGCGGGCCACTGAAAGGGTGAGGCCGATGAGTCCAGCCTTTGACGAGGCATAGTTTACCTGTCCTGCCGCGCCCACCTCGCCAACAATGGAGGTGATGCTAATGATGCGTCCCCAGCGTTGTTTCAACATGCCGCTGAGCACCGCCTGAATTAGCAGAAAGGGCGCACTCAGATTGGTGGCCAACACGTCGTCCCAATCGGCACGCTTCATTCGCAGGAGCAGGTTGTCCCGGGTAATTCCTGCGTTGTTCACCAGGATGTCGATTTTTCCGAGTTGCGCGGAGATCGCTTTCACCGTGGACTTAATGGCTTCTTCGGAACTCACGTCCAACCGGAACGCTACGGCTTTGCCGCCTTCGGATTCGATCTGCGCCGCCACTTCCTTCATCTTTTCTTCGTTGCGTGCGGCCAGCGCCACGGTTGCACCGGCTCTGGCGAGCGTCACCGCGCAGGCGCGGCCAATTCCCTGCGACGCTCCGGTAACAAGCGCCACGTGTCCCTGTAAGGACTCCATAATTCACCTCAACACAAATTGAACTTAGCGGGATTATAGCCGACGGGACTAGCCGAGTTGACCGGATATCTGCACTTCGGCGTCTGCTTCACGGCCAGGAGAAGCGCCGCCATGGTTTTTGTCATCAGGCTTAAACAACATGCGGAGGAATGGAGCCGGCAATATCGTTGTAACCGCCGTCATCACGATGACCAGTGCATATGCGCGCTGCGAGATCATGTTCATCTGCAGACCGATGAGCGCCACGATCAGCGCCACTTCGCCACGCGGCGTCATCCCTACTCCAACCTGCAACATGCTACGCCAGCCCTCCCGATACAGGGGCAGGCCGCAACCGACGATCTTGGAGATTACCGCCAATCCTGAGAGCGCAAGCGCCAGCACCACCACCGAGCGGGAAAACACGGAAAGATCGAGCCGCGATCCCATGGTGAAGAAAAAGAACGGCGACAGAAACAGGTTGATCGCCTGCGCGCGTGGCTCGAGGTTCCAGCGGGGTGAATAATCCGCGAAAGCGATCCCGGCGAAAAACGCGCCGATGATTGCAGCCATTCCGATGCGGGTAGCCGCCACCGAAAGCCCGAGGCAGAGCGCCAGCGCCAGCACGAGCGGAGCATCCTGCGTTTGCATCAGCTCAATACCCGGCTCCAGACGGTCCACGACCCTGGGTGCCACGAAAATCATGAATACGGCAAAGCCAATTGCTTCCAGAGTGACCAGGCCAAGATGAATCCACTGGACACCGCCCGTGCTGGCGGTGCTGACCAGCATACCCAGCAATAACATGCCGAGTATGTCATCAAAAACCGCAGCTCCCAGAATGATCTGCGCCGTGCGCAAGCGATGTGCATTCAGATCGCGGAGCACCCGCGCCGTGATTCCGACGCTCGTGGCAACCATGGCGGCGGCCACGAAGATTGCCTCATGAGTCGGCTCCCGATTTAATCGCAGGAAGAGAAAGCCCAGCGCGAATGGCAGGACAACCCCCGCAACGGCCACGCCCAGGCTAAGCCGACCCACGCGAATCAGATCGGCGGGGGAAGTTTCCAACCCCACGGTGAAGAGTACGAATACCGCGCCAATTTGGGCAATGGAATAAATTGTGTCGCCAGGAATAATAAAGCGGGTGGCGTAAGGGCCGAGCACCACGCCAGATAGTATTTCGCCGAGGACCGCAGGCAGGTGCAGACGTTCAAACAACTCACCGAACACCTTCGCCCAAACGAAGATGGTAAATAGCTGCAGCAAAAGTGAGTCGGTCCCATGAGGCATTTTGTTTGTCGTCCTGATACGGGGCGCGTTTCGGCGCGGCGATCCTACGAATAAGACACTATTTTGCGTTACAAGTTAGGAATTCAGTGAGCGAAATCGAATGCTGCAGCACGTTTTTAACGATCCACGCTTGTGCGGCAAATCTGCATTCAGCTTGAATCAGCGCGCTCAACCGCTCATGAAACATTCCGCTGCTCTCGATTTTTCAACATTCAGCTCTGGATTCGTGCGATCTTGTGTTTGTTGTTTAATTTCGTTCGTGTGCCCGCTTACCACAAATGAAAACGAAGCTGCTGTACACCTTGCAGTCCACGCTTGGAGTTGCGGTCAGTGCTTTCTGTGCGATTGCCGTGGCGTTGGTTTTCTCCAGAACGCATTGGAAGTTGGCAGCCCCATTCTTCTTTGCAGCGGTGCTGGTGCTGTTGGCAAGCCGCTTCGGAGCGATAGTCAGTATTTTGGGATCATTGTTGGCGTCCGCAATATTCGCGTTTTTCCTGTTCTCTCCCGTACATTCGTTTCGCGTGGAGAACGAAGCCGAACGCGCTACCTTGGCGTGGATGATTTTGCTCTCAGTTTCAGCGTCCTACCTGCTGTTTCCGAAGCGGCCTGACCGCACCGGCCTCTGAATCAGCGAGAGAACCGAATTCTTTCCGGAGCCCAAGCCAGCATTTTCAGCGATCGGGAAAAGTGGCAAACGTCCGGTTTCGCCGGGAGAGCGAGACCGAGCGGATCGGCTATGCTGTTCTCACGAATCTCAACACTGGCTTGCTGCAAAGGCCATGGCTGATGATGTATCTCGCTGCGATAAAACTTCTCGCGATTCATCGAGTACACGCAATATCGTTCGGTAAGGAATTCATCCAGGCTGCCCCGTCGCGCCCGCTCGGGCTCGCCCTCTGGAGCGTAGATCACTTCAAATTTTGCGGGGCCACCGATTGCGGTGGGGCCATGCAGACGCGAAGACCGAAAATGAATCGTCCGCTCCGTTGGCTTGCGAGCATGGATTGTCGCCCCGCTGACCCGGATTGCCGAATGCCAGTACTGCATGCGGAAAAACATCCGGGCAAACCACACTGCGGATAAATTCGCAGCGTCTACGCTGAAATAGAAGACTCCAGGTTTGACTTGTCCGGCCTTATCTATCATGGTCACGTAGGTACGCAGACGCACCTGCGGAAAATGTGAGATTCCCGGTACGGGTGGGACTCCACTCGGGCGCATGTGGCTGGTGCAGAAAGGCGAAACCGTGAGCCACGCGGCTCCATCATAAAGATCCAGCGTGAAAGCGTCCGGAACCAACCGTCGCAGCGTCTGAGGGTCGACCGCGAAATGAGCAAACAGCAAGTCGTTCCAGCTCTGCGAGAGCAGCCACTGGCCATCTGGGGGTGGCCATGGCCGATGCTCGACCGAGTAGAGCAGGCTGCCCGCCGTCACGAATTGCGTCTGGAACTCGGACTCCACCGTATAGCCTCAGCAAAAGCGTAGCCCACTTTGGTGCTGCGCTGCACAGGAAATCATCAATTTTTGGCAAAGCAGTGAGCTTTGCGTAAGAATCAAGCATGACCGTTCCCGTTTGCGGCACTCCATCCATCCCTGAGCCGGTCCCCGCCGAAACGCAAGTGTACTGCATACACGGCGTAGATCCTGAGGTTCAGGCTTATGCCATGGCCAAGTATTCCCGCTCCTCGCTTTCGCTCAAGCAGTCGCTTGCCGAGTTAAACGAGCAGAAGGCGGAAAAGTTTCTCAGCACCTTCTATTTCCAGTACGGGCACCGCTCCATCGCGGACCTTGCGCATGTAGCCATGGCCATCGAACGGCTTTCGCTGCTGGCGGCTACGCTGGTGGTGGACGAAACTCGCTGGGACGGGCAAGAGCGTTCGACACGCTATCAGGATTTCAAGAAGAGCGGACATTATTCGCCATCCTTCAGCGATCCTGCCGACGCGACCCTCTACGAAGAGACCATCACATTCCTCTTCTCCGAGTATCGCAAGTTCAGCGAGCTGAATTTCCAGTACCTGGCCGCAAAAACTCCCAGACCTCCGGAGATGACGCAGGAAACCTACGAGCGTACGCTTCGGGCTCGCGCCTTCGATATTTCGCGTTACCTGCTGCCTCTGGCTACCAACACTTCGCTAGGGCAAATTGTAAACGCGCGCACCCTGGAGACGCAGATCGCGCGCCTGCTCGGCAGTCCGTATGAAGAAGTTCGCCGCCTTGGCGAGCGCATGAAGCAAGCTGCGCGTGGAGCCGCCTGGGACGTGAACGCCGAAAAACTACGAACCCTGGTCGATGCGATCGCCGAAAAAGACGCAGCTCTCGGCGAGCGGGCCAGCGCGGAATTGCTCTGCGAGCACCGGGTCTCCCCCACGCTGGTCAAGTACGCCGAGCCCAGTGCATACGAACTTGTCTCTCGTAAAGATCTGGCACAGGCCGAATCTGAGCTGATGCACGGCCAGGGCATTGCCCCAGCGCCCGAGGTTGATCTGCTCGACGAAGAGCCGCTGGATATCGAGTTGGCTACCACACTGCTCTACGAACACTCGCGCCATCCCTACCGGCAGTTGCGCGAGGCCGTGCTTGCTCTCACCCAGGCCCGGCGCGAAGAAATTATCGATCTCGGAATGCGCCATCGCGGAAGCCATGACGAGTTACTGCGCGCCTACTGTGCCGGGCAGAAGTTTCGCTTTGACATCCTGATGGACATTGGTGCCTACCGCGACCTGCACCGCCATCGCCGCTGCGTGCAGATTCACCAGGAATATTGTTTTGCCCATGGCTTCGATACTCCGCGCGAAATAGTGGATGCAGGCCACGCCGAACTCTACGTCCAGACGATGCTGCGCGTCGGCGACGCGGGGCAGAAGCTTGCAGCTGCTTTAGCCTCTCGCGGAGAGGCCCCGCAACCCGCCCAGTACCTTCTGCCGCTGGCCTACCGCAAGCGCACGCTCTTCAAAATGGATTTTGCCGAGGTCGTCTACATCAGCGAGCTGCGCACCGGAACCGGCGGTCACTGGAGCTACCGCAACGTCGCCTACAAAATGTACGAACAGGTCGCGGACCGCTATCCCGCGCTGGCTAAGTACTTCCGCGTCACAGACATCCATCAACCGGTGGACCTGCTGCAAAGATGACAAATGGCCCACATCCGCCATCTTTTGGCGAATGCGGGCCGGAGCCAATGCCGGGTCCACTTCGAGCCTTCCGGCCCGAAGTGCTTTAACATAGCTCAAAGCAATGTTTGGAGCGGAATTCACTTCTATCCTTCTCCTTTTATTCCCCTTCGCCGTCGCCCGTGTTATTCTCTCGATTGCCGCCCTCATAATTGTGGAATCATGCGTAAGCCGGACTGTTACGCAGCCAGGCGGAGCGGGAGCGGTGCGTTCCCGCCCTTATAATTATCATTGCAGCCACGCAGCCTGAAGGCAGCGGGCAAGGAGTGCTTCATGGCCGATGATCGGTCTCACGCAATTGATCTTGCGCTCGCGCAGATTGAAAAGCAGTTTGGCAAGGGTTCCATCATGCGCCTTGGAAGCAAGGGGCCCATCGTTCCCATCGCGGTGATCTCGACTGGAAGCATTTCCTTTGATGCCGCCCTAGGCGTCGGGGGAGTTCCGCGTGGTCGCGTGGTTGAGGTCTTCGGTCCCGAATCCTCGGGCAAAACCACAATCTGCTTACAGATCATCGCCGAGGCTCAAAAGACCGGCGGCATGGCAGCTTTTGTGGATGCGGAACACGCTCTCGATCCCGCCTATGCCAAGCGCTTGGGCGTCGATGTGGATAACCTGCTGGTGTCGCAGCCTGACTACGGCGAGCAGGCCCTGGAAATCACGGAAGCGCTGGTGCGTTCGGGAGCAATCGACGTTCTCGTACTTGACTCCGTGGCGGCGCTGGTGCCAAAGGCCGAGTTGGATGGCGAAATGGGCGACAGCCACATGGGACTACAAGCGCGGCTGATGTCGCAGGCTCTGCGCAAACTCACCGGAACGGTGAGCAAGTCCCGCACCTGCCTTATTTTCATCAACCAGATTCGCGAAAAAATCGGGGTAATGTTCGGAAACCCCGAAACGACCACGGGCGGCCGGGCTCTCAAGTTCTATGCCTCCGTGCGCGTGGACATCCGCCGCATCGCTGCCATCAAGGATGGCGACCGCGTGGTGGGCAATCGCACCAAAGTGAAAATCGTAAAAAACAAAATGGCGGCTCCCTTTCGGGAGGCGGAATTTGATATTCTATACGGCGAGGGGATTTCCAAAGAGGGCGATCTGATCGATATCGCCGCCGAGCAGAACATCCTGGAGAAGAGCGGATCGTGGTTCTCCTATGGAGGCGAGCGCATTGGGCAGGGCCGGGAAAACGCCCGGCAGTTCCTGCGCGATAATCCCGACATTTGCAAGAAGCTGGAAGGCCAGGTGCGAAAAGCAATGAACCTCCCTGGCAATCACGAGCAAAGTGCCGCCGCCGCAGCAGGAGCCGTGGAGGGAACAGCCGCGCCTCGTAGTAAGAAATAAGGAATGGAGGGAGTAGGCCGTCAAGCCCACTCCCCAGGCAGTCTGGCAAGATGACCTGCTTCCGTTCTCCGACGCCAGCGGATAACGAAGTGAAGGCCAACGGCATCCAATTAACCAAGGAGAACATTGAAAAACTTATTAACGCGATTTGCCATCCTGGCATTGGCAACTGTCATATTTTTGGCGGTTGATATTGCGACTATCGCCGCGCCCGGAGGCGGTTTGGCCAGCCCTGACAACACTCCCGCCACTCCTCCCAAGCATTCCTCGGCGGCGAAATCCACTCCCCACAGGACTCCGCTCGTCCGTCACAGCAAGCGCCGTACGCGGCAGGCGGCGGATCCCTGGCACGTGAGTTCCTACCGCAATCCCGGCGCCGACGATAACCCCGCTGGTGATGATCCCGTCGTCCGGCAAGCGGCTCTCAACGCACTGGGAAATTTGAGCGGCAGCATCGTGGTGGTCGACCCCAACAGCGGCCGCATCCTGAGCATCGTTAATCAAAAATTGGCGCTTTCGAGCGGGTTCACGCCTTGCTCAACGTTCAAGCCTATCGTGGCGCTCGCCGCACTGCGGGAGGGCATCATCACTCCCACCACCAAACTCTACGTCGGCGACCGCATGCGCGTCGATCTTACCGATGCGCTGGCCCGCTCGAACAACGTGTTCTTCCATAAGCTGGGAGAGATGCTCGGCTTTAAGCGCATCACTGAATACGCGCAAGAGTTCGGCTTGGGGGAGAAGGCCGGGCTGGACGTTCCGGGCGAATCGGCGGGCCACTATCCTTCTGCTCCGCCCAGGCAAGGGGGCGTGGGATTCCTCGCCTATTGCGGCACGGACGTGGAGGTGACAACTTTGCAGATGGCTGCGGTCATTTCCACCATCGCCAACGGCGGGACCCTTTACGCATTGCAGTATCCCCGCACCCCTGAGGATCTTGCCGCTTTCCAACCGGTCGTGCGGCGGCGCCTCGATAACCTGGCTGAGTATATCCCGCAAATCCGCGATGGCTTGGCGGGATCCGTGCTTTACGGAACAGGCCGCTCCGCCTACGATCCGGATCTTTCCATTTATGGAAAAACCGGAACGTGCACCGAAAACGGCGCGCGCCTGGGCTGGTTCATGTCTTACGCGGGCGGACTCCAGGCCAAATACGTGGTCGTGGTCCTGCTCCGCGGCGGTCGCATGATGTATGGCCCGCATGCAGCGGAAATCGCCGGGCACTTCTATCGCGACATGATGCAAAAGGAACACCCCACACAAGCCAGCCGCATGGATCCCTCCTCGCTTTCCTCCCGGCGATAGCTCGTCAGCACTTGCGAAGTCGAGATTCCTCAGTTGGAATAGACCTGCATGGATGCCAAACGCGAAGCCGCAACGGGAATTGTGCGCCGCCTGAGGTCGGAGGGATTCGCGGCATATCTGGTGGGTGGATGCGTGCGTGACATGATTATGGGCCGCACGCCCAAGGACTACGACGTCACCACGGGCGCCATGCCCGGCCAGGTATTGGGGATTTTTCCTGACGCGCTCACGGTGGGGGCTCAATTCGGAGTGGTCATTGTTCCGCACGAAGCCGGAAACGTCGAGGTGGCGACCTTCCGCAGCGACGGAGTTTATGCAGATGGGCGGCACCCCCACGAAGTCCGCTATGCGCAGACCCCGCAGGAAGATGTGCAGCGGCGGGACTTCACCATCAACGGCTTGCTTTACGATCCGCTCAGTGAGCAGGTGCTGGATTATGTGGGTGGGCAGGCTGACATCCGCGCCCATCGCCTGCGGACCATCGGCGATCCCGTTGAGCGCCTCAGTGAAGACCGCCTGCGCATGTTGCGCGCCGTGCGCTTCACGGCACGCTTCGGTTTCAAACTGGAGCCCACCGCAATGGCGGCGATCCGCCAGTTGGCGCCGCAAATCCACTCCGTGAGCGCGGAACGTGCGCGCGATGAGGTCGTGAAAATTCTTACCGAAGGGCCGGCGCGGGCTGGGTTCGAGCTATTGGATGAGTCCGGCCTGCTCGCCGAGGTATTGCCGGAAATCAAGCGTCTACAGGGCGTGCAGCAACCTCCGGAATTCCATCCTGAGGGCGACGTGTGGATTCATACGCTGATGATGCTGGAGGGTTTGCGGCAGCCGACTCCCACCCTGGCTCTGGGTGTGCTTCTCCACGACGTGGGCAAGCCGCCAACGTTTACCATCCGCGAACGCATCCGATTTGATGATCACGTGGAAGTGGGCGCGAAGATGGCGGAGGAAATCTGCGGACGCCTGCGCATCTCCACGCGTGAAACCGAACGCATTGTGGAATTGGTGCGTCATCACCTGCGCTTCAAGGATTTCCCCCGCATGAAACGCTCAACCCAACTCCGCTTTCTGCGCATGGAAGGATTTGAGGAACACCTGGAACTGCACCGGCTGGACTGCCTGTCAAGTCATCGCGATTTAACGAATTATGAGATGGCGCGGAGGATGCTGGAAGAAACCCCCAAGGAAGAGATCAAACCCGAACCCTTATTGCGCGGCGACGATCTGATTGCGCAAGGTTATGCTCCTGGACCGATCTTTAAGACAATCCTCCGGGCGGTGGAAGACGCGCAGTTGGAAGGGCGCATACACAACCACCCCGAAGCCTTGCGGCTCGTGGCAGAGCAATTCCACGTTCATCGGCGGTAACCTGAGCTCAGCTTAGGGACCGCACACAGAGAAATACCACGCCACCTACGGCAGCCAGGGCCATAATAAACATGCCGATCTTGTAAAGAAGCGTCTTGCGATCAGCTGACTCCGCGGCAGTTTGGTCAATCATTTGGAACATGGCGACCTCCTTCAAGCGCGCCCACTTCCTCGGGCGTGGAGGCTGACCAAGGGGAATTACGAAGGCCGCAGGAGGGGTCGTGGAGAAAAGATCGAAGCGTTTCGAATTGCGAGGCGCAGTTCGGAGCGCCGCCATCCCTACGGGCCCATCGTGCGGCGAAACCGCTACTTTTTCTGCCTACACTGTAAACCTAATTTTGCGAAAGTCAAGCTCCACACGGGTTCGAATTGTTCGACCCCTCCAGAGCCGGTGTGACAACCGTAAACCGTAGCACGGCCATCCTGACCTTGCTCGACAAGGGCAGCATGCCCCGCGTGTTGTAGCATAGCCATTTTGGCCATGACTTTACACGGGCAGGATGTCGGTGCTACTTCGGCGGCTCATTTCCAATGGCTTGGGGAGTGGATTCCCGCTTCTCGGGGGAGGCCGCCACCAAGCGGCGGAACTCAAACGGGCGCCCCGTCAGAACTCGGACCGAGGAAGTAGCTATCGCAGGCCCCTCGAATCCCCTCCAAAGTGAGCAGGGGTTGCTTCCCTTCGTATTTTGCCTTCCAACAGATGTGATGGATGATGTCCCGCGGATAACAAGCCCGGAGGGGCTGACGCAGATCAGCAAGGATTTTTACGAACCCGTCCACAACGGAGGCGTCATACTCCAGGCCGGACTGCGTGCAAACCCGGCGCGAGATCTCGTGGAACTGTTCGTCAGTTACGTAAGTCACTTTGATCTTGGTGCGGATTCTTCGCATGAAGGCTTCGTCGGCCAAGCTGGCAGGATTCAAATTCGTAGAAAAGGCCACAATCAAATCAAAGGGGGTTTCGAATTTGTTCCCCCCCGCCAGGGTCAGGAAGTCGATCCTGCGGTCCATGGGCACGATCCAGCGATTGAGCAACTCGGCTGGACTTATCCGTTGCCGGCCGAAATCGTCGATGATCAGGATGCCGTTGTTCGCCTTCATCTGAAGGGGGGCGGAATAAAAGCCCAGGGCGGGATTGAACTGAAGGTCCAGCAGTTCCATGGTCAGTTCGCCGCCGGCCATCACGCGCGGGCGACGGCAAAGGATCCAACGCCGGTCGCAATCGGCTCGCATCATCTCCTCCCGCGAGGTGTGGAGAAGCGAGTTAAAGACAGTAATGATTTGGCCTTGGACCTCCACGGCGTGAGGAATCCACACCGAGTCCTTTGCGGATGGGTTCGAATATCTCATAAATGACACCCGGGCCGAGGTGCATCCGCCGGTCCAACTCCGCGAGCGAAAGCTCGCCGGCGAGATAGAGTATCTTCAGCGCCAGGCCTTCGAGCAGATTTATCGGGACGCGCGTCTCCTCGATTGTTTCCGGTTCGCGCCCAACAAAGCGCATGGATTCAGAGATCGGTTCGGCATAAGGCGTCGTTCCCATCGTCATCCTCCGTGGTCCGGCATTGTTAAGCAGCTTTCAACAACGCAGCATCGTGTCGGCGTGCGAGCCGGTAGTGCTTTATCGAGAGCAGGCAGCACGTGATCGCCCCGCCGAGAAGAAATATGCTCCCCGTCACGAAAAACAAGGCCGTGTACAGCCCTGAAAAGATAAGCGTTTCAAACGCCGGCATCCGCAACAGGATGCCGCGAGGATACCCTCAAAGACAATCTTGTCCTGGGCCCGGTACAAGCGCGCGCATGCGATCGTGAAATAATAGTCGGAGATGTAGAGTGCCATCCAAATTAGCGAGCCCGCCCAGGGACTATCCAGTATGAGATCAAACACTCTATCGCCTCCAGCGTCCGCCTAACGCTTCGACTCAACAGCGGCGCGTAGCGCCGTCCGCCGCGACCTGGACCCGCGATCAATCTACGCGCGATACCTTGCGGAGGCAACAAACAAAACAAGTGATGTAAGCCCCCGAATGATGGGGGCCGGACGCCGGACCCTGCGTTGCAGGGTCGCAATTCCTTGTTTCTTTAGCAACCTTTTCCCAGGCATCCCTGCCGGGGCCGCATTTTTGGCTGGTTTTCATAATTCCAGCAGCTCTACGTGCCGCAGCGATGGAAACAATTTCATGCAGAGCAGCGCCACGGCGATGGTTCCCAGCCCGCCCAGCACAGCCGCCGGCATCGCACCGAACAAGGCTGCGGTGATGCCGACCTCGAATTGGCCCAGTTGGTTGGAGGCGTTGACGAACAGGTAGTTCCCCGCGCCCACGCGGCGGGGAGAAAAAAACGGGCGGCAATTCCGCATTGCGGGGCTGCCGCCCAAGGGTAGTATGCCAGAAATAATATCCCGTGAGGTGTAACCGCCGCAGCTATCGCTTAAATCTCTCCGTCTTGACGTTGCGCCACCTGGAGGTTCCGCATTTTCTTGAGATGATCTTTGAGCGAAAGCATCTGCTGCTGGAGTTGCTGCTGCCATTCAGTTCTTAAATACTCTTGTTGCTTTAAGACTTCGCCTTGCACCTGGGCACGTTGGCGTTCCGCCTGGAGACGCATTAGGTTGGCCAGTTCACGCTGCTGGCTTGCCTGCGCCTGAATCTGAGCAAGCTGCTGGTTTAAGCCCGGCACGGCAAGGCTGGAGGTGTGTTTCACTCCCGGATGGGTTCGAGTCAAATCCGCGTTGACGTTCAGCTCGCGGTGGTCGCGGATAATGATCAGGCTCACCTTGTGCGCGTCGCCCGTGAAGTTATCATTCAACGCCGCGCGGAGTTCATCCACGCCGCTAATGGGTTTGCCATCGACCGCGGCGATGACGTCGCCGGCCTTCAGTGCGGCCTTATCCGCCGCACCGCCCTTGGTCACCTCAAAGATCAATACACCTTTACCCTGCTTGACGCCGAAATACTCCGCAAGCTGCGGAGTGAGGTCTTCGCCGGAAATTCCCAGGGTGGCACGGCGCCCCCCAAAAGCGGGAAAGTCCATCGGCGGGATATGAATTTCCGGCACATTGATCGAGGGAATGTGGACCTCCGGCGCGTTATAGCTGTAATTAAATTGATTGCCGGAAACCTCCAGCTTCGCGCTCAGGACACGCGTTTTCCCGTCGCGCACAATTTTCATTTCGACAGCGCGTCCAGCGGGAGTTTCGCGAATCAGCCGCCGCAACTCAGCGCTGCTGCGCACGCGAATGCCGTCAAATTCCATGATCGCATCTCCCGCCAGGATTCCGGCCTTGGCCGCGGCACTGTTCTTCTGGACGCTATTCACAAGGGCACCGGCGACGGCAGGCAGTTTCAATTCCTGCGCCTTCTCCGTGGTTACATCACCCAGGGTGACCCCCAAGTGTGCCGTGCCATCATTCAGGACAAAAACTTGCGGTAATTCCGGCGGTTCGGGCGGCTCGGGTACTTCCAGCGGTTCAGGTGGTTCCGGTGCAACCTGCGGGGCGGGCGGGGGATTGGGTGCAACCTGCCCACGTGAAACTCCGGCGCCGGCCACCAATAACGCAAGAGCCAACATCGAAACCGAAAAAAACCTGCGAGCCACTTTTTGCCCTTCAACTTCCATCTGCCAACTCCCTGGATCCCTGATTTCCATCTCTTCGATCCCTTTCCGGCGGCCTGACAATTCCCTCATTAATATGACGCGGCTCGCGGGATTTCGTCATCGCGAATTCCTCGCCTGTGGGGCTGGTGCAAACTTGTAGCGGCACGCCGTGGCGTGCCCCTACAACATTTACAAATCTTCATCGCGCTGGCTCACGCGAATGTTTCCGCGAACCGTCCGCAATTCCACCCGCACGCCCCCCGCACCCACTTGCGCATGGCGGGTGGAATCACCGGGAGTGGAACTGACTTGAAAGGGATAATCGCCCACAATATTTCCCGCCACGGTGGAGAGTTCCAGATCCGCATTCGCCTGCGCCGGCATCACCAAGTCGACATTGCCATTGATGGTGGCGAGCTGAAGCGGCAGTCGCCGCTCCGGCAGGGCGTGCAGCGAAATCAGGATGTTCCCCGTCAGCGCGTGCGCCACCACGGAACCCGACACGTTGATGCCCTCAATGTCGCCGTGCAGATTGTGCGCTTCGATGGATCCATCCACATCGCGGACAACGATGTCGCCTTCCAGAGTGCTGATCTCATCCAGCCGCACCTGGCGAGGCACGCGGAGGCGATAATCCACGTGGATAGGCGTGTCAAGGCTGGAGGGGTAAAGGGTGTGGAACGCCACCCCGTCGCGGCGCGCTTCCACCGCGACGCGCACATCGTCAAGCTGATCGGTGGGAGCCTCACTGCGCATGGCGACCGTGGCTTCCACCTCGGCACGGTCCCAGCCTTCCACCAGCACGCTACCCTGCACGTTCACTACAGAGACGTGGCCGCCGGGGGGAAGCTCAAAACTCTTCTCCCAGACGCGCTCCGTCCCGAACGCGAGGTGCTGAGGGCCCCATAGGCCCGAGACAAGCGTCAGGAGCAAGGTGAGCTTCAATGCGGAACTCGAAATTCGAGACTCCAAATTCGACGGGCACCTCCCGATTTTCGAGTTTCGATTTTCGAGTTTCGGATGTTCCTGGCTACTCGTCATGACTGTCATTATCCTTTTCCTGTTGGCGTTGCCGCCGTTCCTCTTCCAACTCCTGGCGGCGACGATCTTTTTCCGTGCGCCGCTCCTGCCAGCCTTGCCAGTTGCTTTCTTCGCGTTGTTGCAGTTCCCGCAGAGAGGCTTCATCGATTTTGCGAATCTCAATGTTGCCCGCCACGGTCCGAATCTTGAGTATTTCTCCTCCGCCATTCAGGGTTCCACGGCCACGCACGGTGGAGGGAACCAACTCTTCTTTGTCGCCCTGAATGTCGAGAGGAAAATCGGATTGGATCCGGCGGCCGGCCGCGGTCTCAATCGCCGCATCGATGGTGAGTGGCACATTGGCGGGCAGGTAGACATATACATCTCCCATGCTCGTTTCGAGCTGCGAGGGTCCAAACGATTTCTTGGTGCAGTTGAACTCCGCCAGAATACGCCCCGCCGCCGTGGAAGCCCGGACGGCGCTTTCAACCTCGATCAGATCGATGCTGCCACCCGCGGTCTCCGCCACCACGCGGCCGCGAGTGCCTTGCAGGCGGATGCTGCCACCGGCCGTTTCCGCCCGCACGCTGCCACCCGACGGCCCTATCTGAATCTGCCCGCCCGCAGTTCGCGCCACCACTTGCCCGGTAGCGCCACCCACCACGACGTCACCCCCCGCGGTCTCTGCCCTCAGTGCGCCCGTCACTGCGCCGGTTGCGATTTCTCCCCCACTGGTTTCGAGGCGGGCATCACCTTTCACATCGCCCACGCGGATGGAGCCTCCCGCCGTGCGGGCCACCAGGTCGCTGCCGATCTTGCCGAGTTCGATGCCGCCGCCGGCGGTCTCAATCCGCACCGCGCCGGTGACGTCGCTTGTGCGCACATAGCCGCCCGCCGTGGTGAGCCGAGCTTCGCCGTCCAGAGGAGCATCCACCGTAATATCGCCACCCCGGGTTTCCACGTCCAGACTGAAGCGTTGGGGAACGGTGATTTGAAACCTCACCCCAAGGTTCGTGCCGTGGCGCGCCCGCTGGGGCGATTGGCTGGTAAGGTAAACGCCTCCCGTCTCAACTGAACGCGCACTGAGTTGGTAGTTGTCGAACAAGCGCCGCGCCTCCGCCTCATCGGAGGTATACGCGCGCAAAATGACGATGCAACTCACTTTGTTGCCCGCCGTCGGGAGGACGCTCACCGCGCCGTTATCCACCCGCAGCAGCAAACGCGCGCCTTCCTTGACGGGGGCCTCAAACTCCGAGCGTTGCTCCCAGGTGTGCCCGCGCCGCTCCGGCGCATCCTGCTTCACCGAGGACGCGTCCAGCGCCGCGAGGGGCACGGTAATCAGGAAAGCTAGCAGTGCGAAACTGTGGACCTGTCTTGTTCCCATGGGTCGGATGGAATCCTCACTTTTCCAATTTCATCATGGCATTGGCGCACTTGAGCCGGACATAAGGATTGCGGTCGTTGCTGGCCAGTTGCTCCAGGGCCTGTGCCGTGGGCGCATCGCAGCCGTCCTTCTCCGTATGATCGATCAGCGCATCGACGGCCGCCACCCGCACGCCCGGGTTGGTATCGTGCTCCAGTGCCTCGAGCAGAGCCGCACGCACCTCGTCGCTGAATTTCATGTTGCAGACGGCCCCCAGTGCCTCCAGACGTACGCCGGCATTGGCGTCATGCTGCATGGCGAAAATCAGCGCCTGGCGAATGTTGGGATTGTCGGCGTGTGATCGCAACGCATCGAGCGTATCGCGGCGAATGCCGGGATTGTCATAACTCTTCACGGCGTAAACCAGCACCTGCTGAATCTTGGGGTCGTCGAGCGAGCCTTCCAGGGTGACGCGCCGTTCCGCGTCCATGGTGATCTTCACGCCGCCCGTCTGGGGATCGGAGGCAACGCGACTGATTCCGCTGATGCGCATATTCTCCAGATCGGCGCCGAACACGCCCGCGTCATTCACCCCCACGACACCGGGGGCGAGGCGCGCCGCGTGCGGTCGTAATCCCCAACCCAGACCAAACCCGCAAAGGATGAGTGTGAATGCCAAGGCAAAACCGGAGGCGGGCTGAAAGCGTAGAATCGGCAGGCCGTTGTGCCAGAGGGCGCGCCAGCCGTGCTGCTGGCTCTCCAAGGCGTCATCCAGTGCCATCCGCGCCTCGGCCAGCAGCGCCGCGCTGACTTCCACTGGCGGCCGCTGCGCCAGGATTTGGTGGAACTGCTCATGCTTTTCTCGCGCCGCCCGGCAACCTGTGCAACGCGCGAGGTGCTCATCACAAGCCGCTTGCTCCTGCGCGGAAAGCTCCCCGTACAGCAGCAGCGGCAGGTTTTCTTGCAATTCCTGACAATTCATCGTCGCTTCTCTCCTTACAAACTCCCAAAAAGGATTGATGGCTGATGTAGCGCTGACCTTTAGGTCAGCACATGCCGACCTCAAGGTCGGCGCTACGTCTTCAAGCCAAATCGACCAATTCCATCCGCAGTTTATGAGTGGCGCGCGACAGGCAATTCTTCACCGTCTGCTCACTGGTTTTGCAAATCTCACCGATGGCGCGCAATTTCATTCCCTGGTAATGCTTTAACTCGAACACCATGCGCTCCCGCGGATTGAGCCGCCCCAGTGCCGTCTGAATGCGGCGGCTGATTTCCTTGGAATGCGTGGTCCGCTCGGGATTGAGCGTGGGTCGATCATCCGGCACCGTTTGCAGGAAATCCGGCTCGCCCTCCTCAGCCTGGGGTACAGGAACTTCCTTGCGAGTTTTCTGCCGCCGCAAGTGGTCAAGGCAAACATTCATCACCACGCGGTAAAGCCAGGTGGAGAATTTTGCTTCCGAACGGAACTGGCCAATCGACCGGTAGACTTTAAGAAAAGCCTCCTGATATAAATCCCGCGCTTCTTCCGGCGAGCCCACCACTTGCAGGGCCAATCGCAATACGTTTTGGTCGTAAAGACGAATGAGCGCGTCGAAGGCGGAACGGTCCCCTTCCTGAGCCCTGCGGATGAGCGAAAGTTCTTCGACCTCGCTCATCGGCGAAGACTGTGGAGGAACTTTGCCGGCGAACTCCAAGCAGGTGCCATACATGTCCCGAAGGTTCAAACCTCTCAGAGGATTTAGACGCCCCATGGCAAAAAAGGTAAGCGGGAAATTCCCGCAATGCAAATGGTTAGATGCGGCCAAAGGAGGGGTAGTCGGTAAACGCTTGCCAGGAATTCACACCCGCCAGAAGTGACTTCATCCAGCGAACGAGATTGAAAAACAGGGGGTTAGGCTGCGGATGATTTAAGTCTACAACCCCCGCCCCATGGGGGCTAAGATAGAGCCAATCCATTGATTATAATCAAGATAAGCGCGAGCAAGCCTGTAAGCCGAATTTTGTGTCCGTCGGTTGACGGATGGCGATCATTCCTCTAGCCCCGCGATTGCTCACGGGGTCCAGCGACCTACCCGAGGGTTGTAGCGGGACGGGCAGCCCCTCCCCTCCTATTTGGTCTTGCTCCGTGTGGGGTTTACCATGCCCCCAGTGTCACCACCGGGGCGGTGCGCTCTTACTTTAGTTCCCGGTGACCCGGGACCGCACCT
>PLWR01000564.1 GCA_003165615.1 Acidobacteriota bacterium
ATCATTAAGCGAACGATGTACTAGTGCCGTTGTAGCGCCGGGCATTAGCCCGGCATGTGCCGCCCTAAAGGGCGGCGCTAATTACTGATATCTTCACTAAGGATGCGGTCCACCACGAACTGCCGCATTTCCGGCGAAAGACTGGCAAAGTACGCACTGAATCCTGTCACTCTGACAATCAAGTCCGGAAACTTGGAAGGATCCTTGTGTGCCTCGAGGATATTTTCTTTGCTCAGAACGTTGATATTCACCTGCGTGCCGCCCAGGTCGCAGTGCCCCCGAATCAACGCCGAGACCTTTTCGACATCTTCAGCCGAATGGGAGAACGTGGGATCAATATCGATTTGCACGGGCGAGGCGTTCCCGTACCCCGGCTGCACGGCGGCCACCGCCACGGCCAACGCCGTAGGCGCGCCATCCTTGCGGAAACCGGGATCAGGATTGGCGCCGTGCGAGATGAGGTCTCCGGCGTGGCGGCCGTTGGGTGTGGCGCCAATATTCTTCCCCATCCACATGTTTGCCGCCCAGGAGAAAAGGCCGGGGATCATCATGAAGCCCCGGGGTGTGGGTTTCTCCTTAACGGTTTTGGTGAAGGCGCGGGAAATGCGCACTGCCCACTCATCGCCCAGCGAGTTGCCGGCACCGAAGCGGGGGGACTTCTTCATCATGATGCGCGCCCGCTCACCCTCGGGCCCAGCCCAATTTGCTTCCAGATGCGCCTGCAATTCTTTCCAGGTCAGTCGATGCTGCTTCTCCACTCGATGCTCGACTGCCGCGAAGGAGTCCGCCGCCGTCGCCAGGGATGCGCCATCCACGCCAAAGTCGTAGAACTCCACGCCGCCGTTGCTGGCGTCGAGGCCCTTCTCAATCGTTCCCTGGCAGAGCAGGTCGAGAACGAGTTCCGGAAACACCTCGTGATTATGCTCATACTGGAAGTCGAACCCGAGCGCCACCGTGTCCATAGCTGACCGCAGGTGCTGCTGGTAACGCTTCCACAATTCCGCCGTACTGGGTTCCACCGTGGCGTCCGCCAGCATATCCTTCAGGGCCACCTCGAAGACGGCAGCAAGATTTATTTTGACCAGGTCCATCAGCGCGTATTCGCGCCCCGGAATGGCCAGCCAGTGGCAGCCGGCGTAGACGCGCTCGCGCGCCAATTCCACGGGGAATCCGTTGGCCGCATAGCCCGCCACCGTGTTGTCAACACCCAGGAACTTCGGCACTCCGATACGGTCTTCCATTAGGATTTCCACGCCGCGACGAATCAAGCGCGGATCAACATCCTTCCCCACGCATACGCCGATGTTGGCGGGAGTCTTTAAACGATGCGCCGCTTCGAGGATGAGGAAGGAAACAGGATTGGTTGCGTCCTTGCCGCTCAAATCCGGGCCGCCGAGCTGAATGTAAGCGGTGTCGCGCACCAGGTGGCAGGCGATGTGGAAGATGGCTTCTTCGTCGGTCAGCCTGCCTGCTTGGGTGTCAGCCTCGTAATAGGGCAGCAGGATCAAGTCCAGGCGCCCCAGCGAGCCGCTGCTATTGTACATGCGCGCCACATTCTGGTACCACAGATTCCACTGGCAGGCCTCTCGGAAGGTTCGCGGCGGGTTCGACACGATGTGTTCATTCATCTCGGCGATTTCGAGGAGATTCTGCTGCATCTCCTCGTGCTCGGCGGCCATTTGGCGTGCCCCCTCCGCGTGGCGGCGAATCAAGTTCTGAATTCCCAGAACGACATGTTCCAGGCCGGCGTAGAAATCTTCCGATGGGGGGTTGAGGGGGCGGTAATGATTGATCTTTTCCAGTATCCCGCCCCAGCCCAGCTTCAAGCCCATCTCCATGTCCTGGCACATGTGTTGTACGCCGCCAATGGCCCCGATGGTCTGATACTTGGCGTGCTCAGCGAGGAGGTCAGTGCAATCGATGTCCGGGTTCCAGGGAATCGTCCGGTAGGACATGAAATTCGCCATGTATGCCCCGGCCAGCGACGACATGGGATCGATGTACACAGGATGAACTTCCATGAGCCGCCGGAAATTCTCACCGGTCGAGCGCGGCCCGAAGAATCCGCCGCTGGGATGGTTCGGAGTCGGCTTGAAGGTAGTCAGGAGGACGTCAGTAATATACATGCCTGACCCGCTGAGAGTTTGCACGAGCTCTCGGAACCCCTCGGGGGGAAGGATGACGGCGTGGTCATCGAAGTCCATCGAGCCGCGAATGCGTTGTTTCTCAAGAGTCTGCTGCGACTTGCTCCGGCGAAGCGCCGCCAGGCGTTCAGCAAAGGACGGTTGGGCGATGGTTGCAGTTGGGCTCATTGGACATCCTCCTGGGAGGTATCGAGGTGTAACTCAGATTCGGCTTCATACGCTTTTGCTCGAATTCGACGGAGCTGACGGGAAGGGTAATGGCCCCATCGCTACCGGCCGAGCAGATTTACCCGCACAAATGCGCCTTCTCCCAGACACAATTGGGGCAAAGCCCGCAAAAACCTCCGGGCAAGACGACAAATTCACCCTCTTTTATGCACGTCGGTAACCACCGGGTAGGGTGCGGACACCCCATCCGGCGGCTGGGGGCCGACGCCAAGCGCCACCACAGTTTGTGAGGGCGGAGAGCGAAGCTCTGTGTGCCAGCAGGGTTCCGCTTGGTACCGTTTCTTTAAAGAGGGTCCGCCCGAAGCACCCACGAGGGGTGCCCCTACGGCCGAAGGTGGTGGGTTAACTCCTCAACAGACTTGGCTCTGCCGCTGAACACCGAGGCGAGGATCAGCAATCCGAACAACGTATCCTCTTCGAAGGGGGGAAGCCGGTAGGTGGTTTCAAATCGCTCCTGAATGACCCGGCGAAGAACTTCCAGCTTGCAGGCGAGTCCTCCGGAGAGTAGCAGGTTTTTCCACGATTCCTCGGGGTCCAGCCGGACGGCGCAATCATAGAAGCTGTCCGCCATGTTCTGGAAGGCGGCGCGAAACAGATGGCCCATGGTCAGGTTGTCTTGCCGAATGTTGCCGATCCGGCCGCGATCGCCGCGTGGGGTGGGAAAGAAATTCAGATCCACTTCCAAGTCCGTGTCGTCCACCTCTTCCGCTGCCTGCGTAAACGACTCCCAGGGATCTTTAAGATTCAGACCTTGAGACCGGGGCAACTCGCACAGAAGGTCAACGATCACGTTTAGAGCGCGGCCCCCGGGCGGGGAGGTGAAGGTGTTGAGGAATCTCCCCTCGAAGAACGGGCGGGTTTGATAATCGCCCAGAGTTAATCCCGGAGTCATCCGGCTGACCTGGGAACCCGTGGCGATATTGAGCGAAACTTCCTCCGCATCGAACAACGCCCCGACCAGGGCACACTGGTAATCGCCCACCGGCGTATAGCACGGCACCCGCTTGCCTTGCATGTTAAGATGGCCGACCACCTCACCGGCCCTTCGAATCGCGGGCCAGTGAAGATTATCCAATCCCAGTGCTGCAATCACCTCCTCATGCCAGTTCAGCGTCTCCAGGTTCAGGGCTCCGGAAGCTCCGGCGTTGGTCAATTCCACGCCCGGGTCGGATTTGCACAAAACGCTGAACACAAAATCCGGTAAAGACACGGGCACCAAGCCGGGCGAGAGCTCTCCTTGTTCGGCAAACCAAAAGAGGTAGCAAATCGGCCGGCCGGGGTCCAATTCGTTTCCGAGCTGCCTGACCTGCTTGTGGTCGATTCTCTCGCTGAGCACCTGATAATACGATCCCGAACCCGAGGGATGCGGCATCACCACGCGCTGGTCGCGCCACGTCACACAATTTGACTTGACCTCGCCATGGCGGTCCATCAGAACCATGCCGTGCATCTGCGCGCACATCACAATCCCTTCGCAGTCAGGGGCGTGCGGAGCCAAGTCCGCGATGAGCTTGCGGACGGCGGTTAAAATCTCTTCCGCGTCGAACTCGCAGGCCAGGGGGGTGGAATAATCAAGCTGCGATGGAAAGGCGGTTCGCCGCACGTGGTGAAGTTCGCGATGCTCCAAATCCAGGACGGCGCCCTTTATGAAAGACGTGCCCAGATCGATGCCGATGAATGACATGTCAACTCCCTGCGCGTTCTGGTATAGGTGTCATTTGCGATATGCGGCCCTCTCCAAGTGCAGTCATTCCCGCGAAGGCGGGAATCCACACCGTAAACTATTGGAATCGCGCCGCCGACAATCTGGATTCCCGCCTTCGCGGGAATGACAGGTGCTTCGAAGGGGATCTCATTCCAAATGACACCAGCACCCCCGGTCTCGCTCGCGAGGCAACAATTCCTCGCTTCGCGCCGGCGTGTTCGGCCACCCGCAGCCGCCAACGGGGCCGATTGTATGACGATTCATGGCACGTGTCGAGCCAAGCGGACCCAGCCATCAGTTGCACCCCGGGGCGGTGGGGATTATGTTATCGGGCGGGCGGAACTCGACGATGAAAAGTCCGATGACCGTGCTTTCATCGAACACGGAAAGTAAAAGAGGAGAATCAACATGCGGAAATTGGTCGCTTTCATTCAGGTAACGCTGGATGGTTATTTTGCCGACATCAACGGCGACATGAGCTGGGCGCACAAGCAGGACGCGGAGTGGAACGCATTTGTCCAGGAGAACGCCAGTGGCGGAGGCGAGCTTTTGTTCGGCAGGATTACCTATGAACTTATGACCAGGTATTGGCCGACCCCGCTGGCGATGAAGAATGACCCCGTTGTGGCCGATCGCATGAATAATCTGCCCAAGGTGGTGTTTTCGAGAACCTTGGAAAAGGCGTTGTGGAAAAATACCAAGCTGGTGAAGGGTGACATCGCGGCGGAAGTGCGAAAGATGAAGAATGAGCCCGGACCCGGCATGGCGATTTTGGGAAGCGGCAGCATTGTTTCACAACTAGCGGAGGAAGGTTTGATCGACGAATTTCAGATCGTGGTGAATCCCCTCGTTCTTGGCAAGGGCAGAACGTTGTTCGCCGGCGTCAAAGAGAAGCTGAACCTGAAGCTGACAAATACCCGAACCTTTGGCAATGGAAATGTCTTGCTGTGCTATGAACCGATGGCCTGAAGGCGGAACAACAATTTGGTAATGGGACGTGGGAGGCTATCCATTAGGCAGGTAAAGCTTCGCTTCCCGCGCCACGAGGGACGCCTACTCCAAAGCTGGTGTGTAGGCCTGCCTTGACGGGGTCAAGAGGCGCGTGGTAGCGTGGCTCGCTATTTCGGCCGCAAAAGGATGTGTCACCGTCGAGGTCGCTGGCATCCGGCGGAAGAGAAGAGGAAATCATGAATTCGCGCGAACGGATAAACACGATTCTGAGTCACCGGGAAGCTGACCGCGTGCCATTGGATTTGGGGGGGAGCGGCACCACCGGCATGCACGTGGACAGCGTCTATCTGCTGCGCCAGGCCCTGCGGCTCGATCCCCCGGAAACGCCGGTTAAAGTTATCGATGTCTTCCAAATGCTGGGCGAGATTGCTCCTGACCTGGTGGCGGTGCTGGACGCGGATGTACTTCCGCTATCGAAGCAGATCAGCGATTTTGGATTCAGGCTTGAAGGGTGGAAGCCCTGGACAACGTTCGCCGGAACCCCCGTGCTGGTGCCGGGGGGCTTCAACACCGAGCCCGACGCCAGCGGTGACATTCTCCTTTACCCCCACGATGACCGCAGCGTGCCGCCGAGTGGGCGGATGCCCAAGGATGGAATTTATTTCGATCCCATCACTCGTGTGCCCACCGTGGACGACGCCACCTTGAAGGTCGAAGACAATCTGGAAGAGTTTGTACCCATCGCGGACCGCGACCTTACCTACCTCCGCGAGCAGGCGGAGTTACTTTATACGACTACCGACAAAGCCATTTTGCTGAATCCCGGTGGGACGTCGTTCGGAAGTTTTTCCGCCACCACCGCGCCCTCGCTGAAATGCCCGAAGGGGATTCGCAGCGTGGAAGAATGGCAAATGAGCACTATCACGCGCCGCGATCACCTGATCAAGATCTTTGAGCGGCAATGCGAAATCGGCTTGGCGAATTTCCAGAAGATTTATGATGCCGTGGGAAGCCGGGTGACGGCGGTGATTACCAGCTACACCGACTTTGGCGCTCAGAACGGACCCTTCATTTCTCCCAAAACCTATCGGGAATTGTACAAGCCCTTTAATAAGGCCGTTAACGATTGGGTTCATAAGAACACGACGTGGAAGACCTTTACCCATTGCTGCGGTTCGGTGCGCGCCCTGCTTCCGGATTTTGTGGAGGCGGGATTCGACATTCTGAATCCCGTGCAGACTTCCGCCGCCAATATGGTCCCGGCGGAACTGAAGAAAACCTTCGGGGATGCGCTCACCTTCTGGGGCGGGGGAATCGACACCCAACGCACGCTGCCATTCGGTACGCCGGAGGAGGTGCGCGAACAGGTTCGGCAACGGATCAAAATATTCGGCACGGGAGGCGGCTTCGTCTTCAATCCCGTGCACAACGTGCAGTCACGTGCGCCAATTGAGAACATCCTGGCCATGTACGAAACCGTGCGCAAATTCAGCCGGTATCCGTTGCAATAGGGACTCGATCTCAATCGGTTTCACTCCCCGTTCAGCCGAAAGGCGTAGTGGCCGGAGCCCACTTCGAAGTTCACGCGTTTGTATCGGGGACTCCCCGTCAAATCCGCCGCGGTGACGCCCGGGGTACCCTCCACAAAGTGCCCTTTTTCCCAAACGGTCCGGTCGCCTTCGCGCACGGTGAATCCCGTCATCATCGCTTCCTTGGGAATGGAAACGGTGGCGGTGCTGTTGACGGGCACATCCACTTGCAGAGTGATGACTCCGGGGCCGTGGGTCCAGGAGGATGTTACCTCGCCGCGCACCGTGCCCACAGTGGCGCTTACGGAAGTGAGGTCGCGGACTACCTGCGGCTCAATGCGAATGTGTTGATAGCCGGGATGCTCAGGATCCACGTTGATTCCGCCCAAAGCCTCATAAAACCACGCATCCACGCTTCCCATCATATGGTGGTCGTGGGAAGGCCCCTCCGGTCCGGTAGAGTCCTGCCAAAGTTCCCACAGAGTGGTGGCGCCGTTCGCCAGCATGTAGCCCCAACTGGGATAAGTGGTTTGCACCGCGAGATCATAAGCCAGGGCCGATTGGTTGTTTTGCGTCAATACCGGGAACAGGTAGCGAAGGCCGATAAAGCCCGTGGTCACGTGCGTATTGTGCTCAAAAAGAACGCTCTTGAAAAGGTTGTCCGACACTTTACGGCGGAGGTCTTTGGGCGTCATGTCCAAAAACAAGGGCAGGGCGTTGGCCGTCTGCGTTCCGCCGGCGTAGTTGCCCGTCTTGGCGTCGAAAAACTCATGATTGAATGCGTCTTTGATCTGCGCGGCAAGCTGCGAGTAGCTCGCGGCATCGGCGGAATTGCCGAGCCCGGTGGCGATTTTCGCCAGCAGAAGGGTGTCGTAATAGTAGTAGAAGTCAGAGACCAGCTCGCCCGGAGTACTCTCGAGTGATACCCAGTCGCCGTAGTAGCTGTAGCGCAAAACGTTGTCGGGGGCGCGGGTGCGGAGGAACTCCATGTATCTCTTCAGCCCATCGTAATTCTCCTCCAGAATGCGCCGATCGCCGGTCTGCTGGTAGAGGTACCAGGTGATCAAGGGAAAGGCGGTGCCCCAGGCGGGGTCGGCAGGGCGCCGGCCAAAGCGACTGAAGGGAACCGTATCAGTGACGGTGCCAGCGGCATCCTGCTCGTCGCGGATGTCGCGCAGGAAATTGGTAAAGAAGGCTGCCATGTCGAAGTTCAGCATCATGCCTTCGGCGCTGGTTTGCGCATCGCCCATCCAGCCCATGCGCTCATCGCGCTGGTCGCAATCGGTGGGAACGCTGTGCAGGTTAGTGAGGTCCGACCAACGGATCATCTTGTGGATTTGGTTCAGCAGGGGCTTGGAGGCCACAAAGCTGCCGGTGGTTTTGACCGCGGTGCGCACCACGTGTCCGCGCAGCGAATCGAGGCTGGGCGTGCCGGGGTATCCGGTGACTTCCACGTAGCGGAAGCCGTGATAAGTGAAGGTAGGGTGGTAGCATTCCTCTCCACCACCGCGCAGGATGTAAATGTCACGCGCTTTGGCCACGCGGAGTTCCTCGCGGTTGATCATGCCGGTGTCAAAGAGCAACTCGGCAAAGCGCAGTTGAACCTGCGCCCCGCGGGGTCCGCTGACGTGCAGGTCAACCCATCCGCTGAAGTTCTGCCCCATGTCGTACACGTAAACGCCGGGCTGCGGATTGGTCAAGGTAATGGGAACCATGGAATCTACGTCCTCGATGGGCGGCATCATCTGCGCGGAAAGCATGCCTCCGGGGGCTTTCACGATCTGCGCCGTCGTCCAGCCGTCGTCTTTGAAACCCGGTTGGTCCCAGCCGGGAGTTTCGAGGCGCGCGTCGTAAACTTCGCCGTCGTAAACGCTGTCGCTCACGATGGGACCGTCCTTGGCCTTCCACGTGGGGCCGCTCGATACACTTACGTGCTTGCCGCTCGCGAGTTCGATATCCACTTGCATCATCAGCGAGCGGGAATAAAACCAGCCCTCGCCCAGCATCACGCCCACGGCGTTCGCGCCGCGGTGGAGGTTCGCCGTGACGTCGTAAGTAACGTACAGATCGCGCTTATCAAACGTCGTCCAGCCCGGATCCAAATAGTTGTTCCCGATCTTCG
>PLWR01000636.1 GCA_003165615.1 Acidobacteriota bacterium
GCATAATCCGGGAGTCGGCATGTTGTCGAATATCGTGAATGCGGGGTCCAACGCGACCACGCCCCTTCTTCAAGCCGGCGCGGCGAATAACGAGAGCGAGTAACGCGCCGGCCGTGACGTAGTGGTAAGGCCCTTTGACGTGCCAGAACAGAGGAGCATCAGGACTCTCGGAAGCGGCCATCTTCCGGCGAACGGCCAAATAGCTCCGCAGGGCATCCAGGGCGGTCGTCGAGATGGGCAAGCGGCGTGATTTAAAGAACTTGGTGTCACGAATTTCAATAGCTCCCTCTTGCAGGTCCACATCTTTCAGGGCGAGGCCAACAATTTCACCGAGACGGAGGCCGGCACAATAAGCCAGAACCAGCATGGTGTAGACCGTGATAGGACGCCACGGTGCCAGAGGGGATGGTAATTCGAGGGCGGCCTGGAGAAGACGCAGAATTTCTGCTTCAGTATAGATGTAGGGCCGACGCTCCTCGCGAAGTACTCGCTGCTTCAACAAACGGTCTGCTTTTGGCAGGGAAGTAGGAACCCCACTGCGATTTAATGCCGCGGCCACAAGCCGGCCCACAGTAATCCGTTCCAGTCTTCCAGCGGCGGAAGGAGCGAGAGCGGAATACTCGCGCACGAGAGTTGCAAGCGACTCTTTCGCCGCCCCGGCGCGCTGCTGCAGGAAGTAATCGAAGCGGCGGAGACGGCACTCGTGCTTATAGCGGAAGCCCAGGGTCCGCATGCGATTAACATGATCGCGCATCACCGAACCAAGGTGACTGCCGTAAGGGGGCGCGGGGCGAAGAGCCTTAAGCGCCGCTTGAGGCGTGGAACTTAGTACGGCTTGCACCAGCTTCGCTGTAGCGCGCACCTCGTAGCGGGCCTTGAGTTTAGCCAAGGGATGCGTCTTGATCGAGCCATGGACCACCAGCCAGTCTGCAAATCGACTTACTCGCTGGGCATTTTGGATAACCCCTGACAGTACCCACCGTTTCCGGCAGGCTTTGAGCCAGGAGCGCAGTGCGCACAGGCTGGGGGAGCACGTCCCTGGGCGCGCAAAGCGCTGGAAGTGGTGCACCGCCCGCAAATAGCTCGGCCGCTTTCCTGGAAAGGGCACCTGCTGAAGGAACTGCTGCAGGAGTGTATCGCCCTTATCGACCCAAACTCGCATGGATTGGCGCTCCTGGAATGTCCAAGCTGATAGCCCGCAGGTTGTTGATGGCCAGGCGCAGGTAGGTCTCGGTGCTCGCCGTGCGCATGTGTCCAAAAAGATCACTAATGGATTTTAGTGGTACCGAAGCTTGTAAAAGGCTTCGGGCCCGGGCGAACCGGAAGGCATGCGCACCGTGTTTTCCCTGCGCCACAATGCCAGCTTGTTTCATCCGACTCTTAATTACACCATGGAGCGAGCCTGCCGTCTTCAATGGACCCATGGGCGCACGCGTACGTAGGAAGACCTCCCTCCAATGTGTTTGTGGGCGCGCCCTCTGCAGGTATTCCAGCAAGGGTTCTCCCACGGCAGGAACCAGCGGAAGATAAGATTCCACACGGGTCTTTGAGTGCCGTATCCGAACGCGGTCAGCTCGCCAGTCAATGTCGTCCAGACGCAAGTGCGTTACCTCGCCCGCGCGGAGGCCGTAGGTCGCAAGGAGCGAGAGTATGGCACGATCCCGCCTCCCTTTGGCGCTCAGGTCACGGCTTGTGACGGCCAGCAGAGACGTCACCTGGTCCTGAGTGAATGCCCGGGGAATTTCGTCGTTGTGATACAAGATAGGTCCCCTCACCTCACTCGACAAATCTCTATCGACCAGCCGCGCCGCATACAGATAACGCAGCAGGCTGCGCAGAATTTGACATACGTCGTATCGGCTCGCGCGCCGGAGGGTCGGAAGTCGCCAGGATAGGTAGGCGTCAATGTCGGCGATGCTCAGGCGGCGGAGCGACTCTGGATTGAGGTGATCTCCCAGTCGACGGAGAAACGTCTGTACCTCGGGTCCGTTTCTTAGGAGAGTTGCTTCGGACAGACCTCGCACATCCGTGAGCCACTGCTTGTACGCTTCACAGACTTGAACCCGAAAACGTGCGCCGGCATCGACCGGAGGCTCCGTGACATACCAGCGCGGATTAGCGAGTCGAAGGATGCCGTGGAGAGGTGCAGTGTAAGCGGCGCGCCATCCGCGAGCGTCCCCAGGAAGCCGGCCTTCACGCTTTCGATAGCGAACCAACCGTCTGCGAATGAAGTCATCAACCTCAGTAGCCCCCGCGGACCCCAGAGGGATGGACCGTTCGCCTAGGTAATCGAGAAACTGGCGAGCCACAACAAGGTGGTGATGGATAACCTGCCTGCAGTAACCGGATTTTTCCAGATGATCCTTGAATCGGAGCCACGCGGCGGGAGGTGTGGAATGAGGCGGCCACTCGCCTTGTACAAAACGCAGAAGACTCTGCACCGCCCACTTGGTAGTTTTACGCCAACAGGATTTACTGTGTGGAAGCCCGGGTCTCCTCCTCTGGTAGGTTCTTAGAGCAACTCGGAAATAGGCCGCGACATCGTCGGGAGTCACGCACCCGATCTCCAACTTGTGATCGTGGAGGAATTCCAGAAAGGACCGAGCATGAAAGCGATACCGCCTGATGGCCGGCGGATGAAGCCCCCGTCTCCCAAGGTCACTTGCGAATGCCTCCATGATTGGATCGTCCGGGCTGGGCGGTGGCCATTGGCCTTGAGCTAATCGTAGAAGCCGGTGGAGCGCCCCCGTGTAATGCCATCGCCAGATCATGGCGTAAGCCGCTGGTGGGTTGTGCCGCCGCCGATAGCGACGCCACAATGTGTGAAGATACCGTTGCAGATCGGAAGGCTTAACGGATTGGATCTCTCGTTTGTGTTTCTGGAGATGAAGCAAAAAGTGCCGTGCGACCTGGAGGTGTCGGTGCACAGCCTTTGGAGTCAGTCGATCTCCGCTGAGCTGCCCTTCAAGTTTTCCCAGCCAATAATCGACTGACCAAGTTCCCACGATAGAACTCTCGCTTCTGGCGGTAAAAGTTCTATCGGCAGAGTCGAACCATTATGTGAAGGAAAATTGCGTCGCCGACCATCCATCCGGCCTCCCAGCGTCCTTACTTTCGATAAATTCCTGCTGACGATAACGCCATATTTACCTGGAAGGTAGGTTGCAGACCCGGAAGTGGAAAGGTCCTGAAGGCGAAAAGCGCACGGCTATCGAAGTCGTGGCCAACCAGATGCAGATTCTGGATCCGGCACCCAAGAACGGAAATGGGGCAAAGCCGGCTGAAACATCGAAGCCATCGGAGCCCGTCGATGAGGGCGACAACCCCTTTAACGAGCCGGGAAGCGAAACAACCGACCCAACTATTCCATTCTGAGGTATGGTTTTTGGTCGTGTCCAGTTATCCTCGTCTGAACTAAATACAGTTGTTCTTTTGCTCAGGTAAAACATCTGATGACCCGCCGTTCTAGCAGCAAGTTGAAGCTACGACTCAGTGGAAGCCCCTAGAGACTCATCCGGAAAGT
>PLWR01000193.1 GCA_003165615.1 Acidobacteriota bacterium
TTGGCAAAACTCACCACCAGAATGCTGTTGGAGGTGGCGACCCCCACGCACATGATGGAGCCAATCAGGGCCGGCACGCTGAAGGTGGTTTGGGTTGCAAACAGGAACCAGAGGATTCCCGCCAGCCCCGCCGGCAAAGCGGAAATAATGATCAAGGGGTCCAGCCAGGATTGGAAGTTCACCACGATCAAGAGATAGACCAGCACAATGGAGAAGACCAACCCGGCCAGCAGTCCCGAGAAGGATGTGCGCATGGTAGCAATCTGTCCGCGCACTACGGTCCGCGAGCCGCGCGGCAGCTCGTTCTGGCTATCCGCCACAATGCGGTCAAGGTCGCGAGCCACTCCGCCCAAGTCCCTTCCCTGCACGGCGCCGTAAATGTTGATGACCGGTTGAACGTTGTAATGCGACACGGCGGCCATGGAAGCACCGCGGCTGATGGAAGCCAGGTTGCCGAGGATCTGGGGCGGACCACCCAGGGAATTCGAGATGGGAATGTTTTGGAGATCCTGAAGCGAGTCCACGCGATACTGCGGGGTTTGCGTGGCAATGCTGTAACTGACGCCGGTCCGCGGGTCCAGCCAGAAGGTGGGAGCCGTCTGGAAGCTCCCGCTCAGGGAAATCAGCATGTCGGTGGCAACATCACGGGGCGTAAATCCCACCTGCGCGGTGCGGGTTCGGTCGATGTCAACCTGAAGCCGCGGCAGATTAAACGGCTCCTGAATGCGCAAGTCCACCGCCCCGGTGATGAATTTGAGTTTATGCATCAGTCCCTCGGCGAAGAGCCGATTCTTAATGAGCTGCGGGCCTACCACTTGAACATTGATGGGAGCAGGAAGCCCGAAGTTCAAAATCTGGGTGACCATGTCAGAGGCCAGGACGTAAAACGTAACGCCCGGGAATGCCTGGGCCAGCCGGAGTCGCAACTTGCGGACATAGTTTCCCGTGGGATGATGGTCTTCATTCAAGGAGACCAGAATGTCAGCATCCCCGGTGCCGATCGGCGCCGAGTTGCTGTAAGCGAGATTCACGCTGCTGTACGGTAACCCAATGTTGTCGGTTATGCTGGCCACTTCCTTGGGAGGAATCTCTTCACGAATTGTATTCTCTACCTCATCGCAAAGGCGCGCGGTCTCTTCGATGCGGGTTCCGGTGGGAGCCCGCACGTGCAAGGTAAATTGACCACTGTCCACATTGGGGAAAAAGTCCTGGCCAATCCAGAAAATGAGCAGAAACGAAGCCGCGGCGGCGCCTAGCACCCCCAGCGCCAGCCAGGCGCGATGCTCCAGGCAGGTCCCCAGCCAACGCTTGTATCTTCCCCGCAGCCGTTCGAAGGCGTGCTCAAATCTCACTTGCAGGCGGGCCAAAAAGTGGGCTTGAGCTTCGGTTTCCAGGTTCGTTGCGTCTTGCTCATGGCCGCGCAACAGGTACCGCGCCATAGTGGGAACCAGGGACCGGGAAAGCAGGTAGGATGCCAGCATGGAGAAGCTTACCGCCTCCGCCAAGGGGACAAAAAGGTACCGTGCGACCCCGGTCAGGAAAAACATGGGTACGAAAACAATGCAGATGGAAAGGGTCGAGACAAAAGCCGGAGTGGCAATCTGCGCCGCGCCATCCAAGATAGCCTGGAGAATCTCCTTTCCCATGGCGGCGTTGCGGTTGATGTTTTCGATTTCCNNTTTCCACCGTGGCGTCGTCTACCAGAATTCCCACCGCCAGGGCGAATCCCCCCAGGGTCATGATATTGATGGTTTCGCCTAAAGCGCTGAGCACCACCAGAGCGGTCAGGATAGAAAGCGGGATCGAGACCGCGATGATGAAGGTGCTGCGCCAGCTCCCCAGGAAAACCAGAATCATCACGGCGGTAAGCATAGCCGCGATGATCGCTTCCCTCACCACGCCCTTGATGGCAGCCGTCACGAAAATGGACTGGTCATTCAAGTAGTGGACTTGCAATTGCGGCGGCAAGCTACTCTGAATACGCGGCATCTCGGCTTTGATTTGGGAGATGATATCCAAAGTCGAGGAATTCCCCGTCTTCATCGCCGTCATAAGAACCGACCTTTGGCCGTTAACGCGCACGATGTTGGTCTGAGGCGGGAAGCCATCGCGCACGTGGGCAACGTCGCGAATATAAATTACCGAGTTACCTGAGGTTTTAACAGGTAAATCATTGAGTTCCTGTGCCGTTGTGGGGCTGCCATTGGACTCAACGTCGTACTCATACGGGCCAATCTTGGAGGTCCCGGAAGGCAGAATCAGGTTCCCATTGCTGATGGCATTCACGACGTCGACGGGTGATAGCCCTTTTTCCTGCAAGGCCACAGTGTCCAGGTCCACCTGCACCTGGCGTTGCTTCCCTCCGTAGGCCCAGGGTATGGCGGCGCCTTCCACATCCGCCAGTTGGACGCGAATGAAGTTGGAGCCGAAGTCGAACAACTGCTGCTCAGTAAGCCCTTTCCCGGAGAGTCCCATCTGCAGAATGGGCACGCTCGATGCGCTGTACTGAATGATCAGCGGGGGGGTCGTGCCGGGTGGCAATTGCCGAAGCTGCGTCTGGGACATGGCCGTCGCCTGGCTCAGCGCGGTGGCGATGTTGGCGCCCGGCTGGAAGAAAATCTTGATGTTGGCGATGCCATTGAGCGACGTGGACTCAATGTGGTCAATATCATTCACCGTCAGGGTGAGGGATCGTTGGTTGATCAGGGCGATTCGATTCGCCATCTGCTCGGCAGAAAGGCCGTAGTAATTCCACAGGACGCTGACCACCGGGATGTTGATATTGGGGAAAATGTCTTTAGGGGTTCGAATGATGGAAAGCGCCCCTAAGATCATGATGACAATCGCCATCACGATGAAGGTGTAGGGCCGTCGTAATGCTAACCGGACAATCCACATAATAGACAGCAGGCAGTAGGCGGAAGGCAGTAAGCAGTAAACTCTTTCGGGTTCTGCTCACGCATTCCTGAATACTAGCTTCTCCTATCGGGTACTCTGTCGGCATTCCTGCTTAAAGTCCACAGCCAACAGGCTCTCCGTGTTATCGGTGGCTTTCAAGCATTAACACAGAGCGCACAGACACTCTCAGCGACGTCTGTGTTGAGGCTGTTCTGAGCACGGAGGTCACAGAGAGTCCATACTAGGATACTACAAATCGGCCTGCGGCTCTCACCTTGCAGTTCAGAGCTAGTCAATTTCGCCAGCTTGATTAGGTGTGGGGTGGCTGGCGACTTGATGCCAAGGACGCGCCAACCAAACATGTTTTGTAGGGGCAGGCCTTGTGCCGCCCTCCCCAAGGGCCCACGACGGATGCCCCTACAAGCGGCGCGAGAAAATTTTTGCACTGAGGACTACAAATCGCTTGAAGCGTGCGGGCCGAACGGTGCCCGCCCCTAAACCCTGAGTCCCTGATCATGGTTCTTGCTTCTACGAATTCACCGCCGCAATTCGCCGGATCAAGTCGGCCTGTTCGCCCTCATTCTCGGCGCCGATGGTCATGGCATCCAGAATGCCCAGGTTCAGGGCAAACTTCAGCGCCTCATCCTGCCGGTTACGCATGTCACGCTGCCCCAAAATCTTCATGCCGATGATTCCCTTCCCGTTGGCGCGTCCCATGGCCAAGGTTGCCTTCACGGTGTCAGGGGCAGCATCCATGTGGGAGCCAATGGGATTGATGCGCGAGAGGATGACATCCACCCAAGGCGATTGGGCGGCCTCGCGCAAAGCCTTAATCGCATGGCAGGAGCAGCCGTGGGCGCGGATCAATCCTCTCTCTTTCGCTTCCGAAAGCACGTCCATGACGGGGCGGAAGTTTTCTGTCCAATTATCCTCGGTGATGCAGTGCATCATGAGCAGGTCGATGTAATCCGTGTTTAATTCCTTGCGGAAGCGATCGATGTCGGCGCGCATCTGGCTGGCTTCGCGGGCCCCGGACTTGGTCATGATGGTGACTTTCTCGCGCGGCACATGCTTCAGCGCTTCCGCCACGTGGGGATGCGAGCCATATTGATCCGCCGTGTCAAAAAAACGCAGCCCCTGGTCGAAACCCCGCCAGAGGAGGTCGCCAAGCCCCTCGATTCCCAACGCCGTTTGGTTGGAGTGGTGTTTGGTCCCGGAGGTCCCCGTGCCGCACGCCAGGCGGCTGGTCTGAATTCCCGTCTTTCCTAATACCACAGCATCGGCGGCGCTGAACCGTGCGCTCGCATCGATGGCCAGGCCCGCGAGCGGAGTCGTCCCCATCCATGCGGCGCCCACACCCAGGGCTGTCGTTCTCAGGAATTCCCTACGTTTCATGCTGCCCTCCTCTGATGGCTGCGCTGGCTTGCAAATTGTTGGCCGAAACCCCGCCCCTTTAAAGGCATAGACTACCATGCTTGAATCGCTCTTCCAAGCAGATCGTGGTAGGATACCGAGGGAAGCCATCCATGCGATTCTGATCCGAGAAAGGGTGGTAGGGTTCCTGAAAAACTGAAGTAAACAAAGCCTATGGAAGTTTTCCTGAATTCGATTTGGTTGCTGGTGGCCATTGGCGCTTTCCTCTTTTGGCAGGTGGATGGAGAGAAAGGCACGATCAGGCGCCGTGAGCACAGTAGCCGCTACCGAATACTGGCCCTTGCCGTTGCCCTGGTCCTGCTCTTTCCGGTCATTTCTCTTACCGATGACCTGCACTCCGAGCAGGCCGCCATGGAAGATTCATCCCGTTCGGTAATGAAAGCCCGGAGCCTGGCGCAAGGGTGCCTGCGCGCCAGCCGAGCTCCCTTCGTGGCGGCTGTGGTCAAGGCACCTTATGCGGCTGCTGTTCTCCATCTGTTCCAGGGTGCGGTCGTGCTGGCTGAAACACCCCTTCGCTGCCACACTCCGGTTTCCGCGCACGAGGGCCGCTCGCCACCTTTCAACGCATAAGAGATTGCAAGTGGCCGCTCAGGACGAGTGGTCATCTGCTTCAATGTCAAAATCGTAATCACGAGAACCACGCTTCGCCGGATTAGGGGGCCCACGGCGAATCTCCGAGCCGGATTCAAAGATGCCGGACCGATGGGCCTCGACATGAGTACGTCTTCAAAGTAAATGGCGCGTATCAAGCAACTTTTGTCACCATTAGCGGCGGCGGCCGAAGGCGACGTGCTGAGCGCCGTGGGGCTGGCCGGAACCTAAGCCCTGCGCCGCAAAGGTGGCAGCCTTGGAATAGCCCGCGGAGAAGATTTCATGCTGAAGCGACGAAGACCCTTACCTCTCATCCTTACATTGTTGTTCGTTTCCGTCCTTTTCCTGACGGGATGCAATCGCCAGACCAGCGCCGACGCGGGTGCGACGGGTACGGGAGATGTGAAGGTCGAGGAGATCCATGGCGATGGAGCCGTGCAAGTCGACCATCCCGAGCAATTCCTCCTGGCCACGGTGGAACAGCGCCCGGTGGTGGATGAGCTTCATGTGACCGGCGCCGTCACCCCGGACGTGAATCGCGCCGTCCCGGTGCTCTCATTGGCAGGTGGGCGCGCGGTGGACATCCGCGCCAAGCTGGGTGATGAAGTCGCCAAAGGACAGGTCTTGCTGGTCATCAACAGCCCTGACGTGACACAGGCTTTCGCCGACTGCCAGAAATTCCAGGCTGACGAGGCTTTTGCCGAGCAGCAACTGGCTCGCGCGCAGGACCTCTACGACAAGGGCGCCATGGCACGGCAGGACCTGGAGGCCGCGAAGAACACCGCGCAGAAGGCGCAGGTGGACGTCCATACCGCCCAGCAGCATATCGCCGTATTGGGAGGGGACCTTAGCAATCCCTCGCCTCTCGTTTCCATCCGCGCGCCGATTTCCGGGTCGATTGTGGAACAGAACGTCACCAGCGGCACCGGCGTTCGTTCCATGGACAACTCTCCCAACCTCTTCACTATTGCCGACCTATCTGAGGTTTGGGTGCTGTGCGATGTTTATGAGAATGACCTGCACCGCGTGCGCGTGGGCGACTCCGCGGAGGTGCGCCTCAATGCCTTCCCCGACCGCGCCTTCAACGGACGCGTGGGGAACATCAGCACCGTGCTCGACCCCGCGATGCGCACGGCGAAAGTCCGCCTGGAGCTTGCCAACCCGGGCGGCCTGATGCGCACGGGGATGTTCGCCACCGCGATTTTCCGCTCGCGGACCGAACAAATGCAGCCCACGGTTCCCACCACGGCCATTATGCGGCTGCATGATAAGGATTGGGTCTTCATACCCCTCGGCGGTAACCGCTTTCGCCGCCGGGAGGTTCAAGCAGGCCCGGTCGTTTCCGGCGGAAATCAGGTCGTCTTGAACGGCCTCGCCTTGGGCGATAAAGTGGTCGCCAACGCTCTGCAATTCTCCAGTGCCGCGGGGATGGAATGACCCAATGGCCAAATAACTTATGATTCGCTACCTCATCGATTTCGCCCTGCGCGAGAAGTTCCTGGTCTTGAGCCTCGGCGTCGTACTGCTCATCTGGGGGTTCATCTCGTTTCACCGGCTGCCGGTGGAGGCTTATCCGGACGTCGCCGATAATTACGTGAACGTCATCACTCAATGGCCGGGCCGCGCCGCCGAGGAGGTGGAGCGCCAGGTTACCGTTCCCCTTGAGCTGCAGATGAATGGACTGCCCCACCTTACCCACCTGCGCTCAACATCGTTGTTTGGAATTTCCTCGGTAACGATGATCTTCGACGATGATTCCAACAACTTTGAGAACCGGCAGGAGGTGCTGGCGCGCCTTACCCTGGTGAATTTGCCCAACAATCTCAATCCGCAGATTGGGCCGGACTACAGTCCGGTGGGACAGATTTATTTCTACACGCTGCAAAGCACCGACCCGCGTTACGACATCATGGCGCTCAAGTCGTTACAAGATTGGGTGGTGCTCAAGCAACTCAAGTCCGTGCCGGACATCGCCGACGTCGACATCTTCGGAGGGATGACGCGCGAATACCAGGTGCAGGTCGATCCCAACAAGCTGATCGATTACGGGTTAAACATCGCCCAGGTGGAACAAGCTCTCGCGGCGAATAACGTGAATGCGGGCGGAAGCTTTGTGGAAAGAGGCCAGCAGGCCTTCAACGTTCGCGTGGTGGGCTTGATGCAAACCGCCGACGACGTGGGGGCTACGGTGTTGAAGGCGCAAAACGGCACGCCCGTGCGCGTGCGCGACATCGCCGTGGTCACGCAGGATGCCAAAATCCGCCTGGGCAAACTTGGCAAGGCAATCCACAGCAAGGACGGCAAGGTTGTTGACGATGATGACGTGGTTGAGGGCATCGTGCTGCTGCGCAAAGGAGCCGACGCGGAAAAAGCGCTGGTCGCCCTGCACGATAAAGTGGATTACGTGAATCAATATGTGTTGCCCCCGGGGGTGAAGATCGTCCCTTACCTTGACCGCAGCGACCTGGTCCAATTCACCACGAAAACCGTCCTGCGCAATCTGGGCGAGGGCATCGCCCTGGTGGTCATCATCCTATTCCTGTTCCTCGGCAACATTCGCAGCGCTTTCATCGTGGCGCTCACCATTCCCTTCTCGCTTCTCTTCGCTTCCATCCTGCTCGACCTTCGCCACATTCCCGCCAACCTGCTTTCCCTCGGCGCGCTGGATTTCGGCATGGTGGTTGATGGCTCGGTGGTGATGGTGGAAAACATCCTGCGCCACCTCAGCGAGCGCCGCGACAACTCCAAGAGCCTGGGTGAGACCATTCGCGAAGCTGCGCACGAGGTGCAGCGCCCCGTCTTCTACGCCATCGCCATCATCATCACTGCCTACCTTCCCATTTTCACTTTGGAACACGTGGAGGGCCGGCTGTTTCACCCCATGGCGTGGACCGTAGCTTTTGCGCTGCTGGGAGCTATCATCTTCGCCATGCTTCTTGCCCCCGTGCTCTGCAGCTATTTTTTCCGGGGGGAAACGCACGAGTGGCGCAATCCCGTTTTGGAATTCGTCACCAGGGTATACCGGAGGACCGTCGAGTTGACTCTGCGCCACCGCGCGCTGACCCTGGGCGGCGGCGTGGCGATTGTGGCGGCGACGTTTGCTCTGGTGGCGAGCGGACTGATCGGCTCGGAGTTTCTCCCCCACCTCGACGAAGGCGCCATTTGGGCGCGCGGTACACTCGCCCCCAGCACCGGACCGAGCGAAGGCATCCGCATTATGAATCAGGCGCGCATTGCCTTCTCGAAGTTCCCCGAGGTCACGAAAGTGGTCTCGCAGGTGGGCCGGCCGGACGATGGCACCGACGCCACGGGCTTCTTCAATACGGAGTACTTCATCGATTTGAAACCCCACGACCAATGGCGGAAGCAATTCCACAAGGACAAGGAGCTGCTGATTGCCTCTCTGGATAATCAGGTCGAAAAAATTCCCGGCGTAGACTGGAATTTCTCCCAGCCCATCTCCGACAACATGGA
>PLWR01000351.1 GCA_003165615.1 Acidobacteriota bacterium
ACCTACAAAACAGGTCTGCTACACGTGCATTCCCCGCACGCCAGGGCGTTCAACAATTCCAATTGCCCGCAAAAGGCCCCACCCGCGGTTGTGCGTAGCAGGCGACCGGTCATCGAGGGCGCGGAGGTAACCCCTCATCCGGCCCGCGACGNNGGTGAGAACGCCTGTCGCGGTCCACCTTCTCCCCCGCGGAGAAGGAAACACATTCTTTTCCCGGGGCGCCCACGCGCCCCAAAAGACCATTTCCCTCTCCGCGGGGGAGAGGGGGGACCGCAAGGCGGTGGGTGAGGGGTTACTTCCTTGCCTTCTCGACCGACGCCTGGATCGTCTCCAGCACTTTACGCACGAACTCGTACGGGTGTTCCAGCACCATCGCGTTGGGAATGCGCAACAATCGAATGCCGAGTGTGCGCAAATAGTCTTCCTTGACGGCGTCTTTGCCCATCTGGTCGATTTGCGAATGAACGCCGCCATCAAGCTCAATGGCCAGTCGATGTTCAAAGCAGTAAAAATCGAGGACGCCTTTTTCCACACGGAACTGACGGCGAAATTTCGCGCCCAGCCGACGGTCACGAAGCAGGCTCCACGCCGCTTTTTCCGCCTCAGTTGGGCTCTCTCGCAATTCGCGAACTCGCGCGGTGGGGATACGCATCGGCTAATTATACCAGCGCATCTGCCTAACGGCGGGTGACCCGTGGGGTACCGAGAGGCAGATAAAGTCACCCCCGGTTACAAATCACATTGACGATAAACGGCCTAACCACCGAAATGCGCGCGGCGTTGCCGGCCGATTGATATTGGGGTGGAACGGCCCCGGGGCGCGGCAGGTCTTACGCCGGCACGGCGACGGGATCGCGGACGAAGGCATCAAAGCGCACGGAGACGAGCCGGGAAACGCCCGGCTCTTCCATGGTGACGCCGTACATGACCTGCGCGATCTCCATGGTGCGCTTGCTGTGCGTGATCAGGATGAACTGCGTGTGGCGGCTCATATGCTGGATCATGCGCGTGAACCGCTCCACGTTCGATTCGTCCAGCGGCGCGTCCACTTCATCGAGAACGCAGAAGGGGCTGGGGGTGTAACGGAAGATGGCGATGAGCAGGGCGAGCGCCACCAGGGCCTTCTCGCCGCCGGAAAGCAGCAGCACATTTTGAAGACGCTTTCCGGGCGGCTGCGCGACGAGATCGATTCCGCTGTCGCCGTCATTCTCATCGGCGAGGCGCATTTCCCCGACGCCGCCGCCAAACAGCACGCGGAACGATTCCGCAAAATAAATGTTGATGGCCTTAAACGCCTCCAGAAATTGCTGGCGGGAGACCTGATCGATTTCACGGATGGCCTGCGCGGTGTCTTCAATGGAGGAGAGCAGGTCCTGGCGCTGGGTATCGAGGAACGTCAAACGTTCTTCCGCTTCCTGAAGTTCTTCCAGGGCCATCATGTTAACCGGTCCCAGATTTTCAATGCGCGTCTTCAGTTGACGCATTTCTTCTTCCGCCACCTGCAAGGCCTCGCCCGCCAGAACCGATTCGGGCGCGAGTTCCGCCAGCAGGGCGGCGGGGTCCGTGTTCAATTCATCGCGGCATTGCTGTGAGTGATGGGCATAATCGGATTCCGCGCGCGCCAGCGCCACCTCCGCCTCGGAGCGTTTTTGGCGCCGGGCCTCGAGTTCCGCCCGCGCGGCATCCACACGCGGGCCCAATGTATCGCGCTCGGCGCGGATGGTGCGGGATTCCTCCTCCAGGCCGTGCAGCTCAATTCGCGCCGCTTCCAGTTCGAGTTGAAGCTGTTGCAGGCGAAGCTGGTGGGCTTCGCTCTCTTGGGCCAGGCGCCCGCGCTCTTGCTGCCAAATTTCCGTCTGTTGAGCCAGCCGGGCAAGGCGGTTGTGAAAGTCTTGCGCCGCCGCCCGGAGCCGCGCTGCTTCCGCCTCGGCCGCGCGGGTTCTTTCTTCCAGAGCCCGGGCTGCGGATTGGGCGTCGGCGATATCCTGCGCCAACCGATCCAGGCCCGCGCGGAATTCACGCGCCAGTTGGGTGGCCTGATTGATGGCCTCTTCGCGTTGCACCTTGGCGGCGCGGGCGGTTTCCAGTTCGGCCCGCAGGGCGGCCTGGCGTTCCTCGGCGCGGGCGCGCTCGCTCCGTAGCACCGCGGCCTCCGCGAGGAGCGCATCGAGTTGCTGCCGCGTGCGATCGCAGGTCTCGCGCGTCTGCCGAAGCTTCTCGTCAGCCACCACGGCTTTTTTTTCGGCTTCCATTTGGCTGCTGGTGAGGGTCTTCAGTTGTTCGTCCAGCCGTTTCGCCAGGGCTTCGGCTTCCGCCAGAGCAGTTTCGCTGGCATGAATCTCAGTTTCCAATTCCGCCGTTCGCCGCTCCAGCTCGCGAAAGTCACGACGCAAGGCCAGCGGCCCGGCATTCGATCCTTTGCCGCCGGAAACCATGCGATGGTGGTAGTGCGCGCCGGCCGCCGTCAGGAAGTGGCAGTCCGGGTAAGCGCTCGCCAGGCGCTCGGCGGCGGCATCATCTTCCACCATGAAGGCGGTGGCGAGGGCGGGCAGCGCCAGATCGCCATTCAAACCCAACTTGGATTCGAAGCGCACCAACTCCCCAATCGCCGCCACCACCCCGGGCTCCGTGCGAACGGGGGAGTCAGTGTTGCCATGCGAATGCGCGCGGGAAGGCAGATGGGTGACGAAAAAGGTGGAGCGTCCCGTGCCTTCGCTCTGCAACAAGGCAATTCCCGCGCGCGCCTGGGCGTGTTGTTCCACCACCACGCACTCCAGCTCCTGCTTCAGAAATTCTTCCACCACTTCTTCGTAACCCGGTGAGACTTCCACAAAATCCGCCAGCAGCCCCATGGGTTTGAAGGGGTGCCCATCCACCGGGATCTCGCCGGAAAGCAGGTGACGCACGCTCTCCGTGCTGTAGGCGTGGCGCGCCAGTGATTGCTCCAGCGCTTCCTTGCGGGCCATACTGCCGGAATAATCACGGCGCAGAGCCTCAACCTTGGAGCGCAGCGAGACCTCTTCACTCCGCGCCTGTCCCAGGTCTCGCGTGGTTTGTGATACGGATTCCGCCAGCTCCGCCAGCGTGCTGGCATCGCGCTGATGTTCCGAGATGTAAGCCGCCAGCTCCGCCACGAGGCGCGAATGCTCCGCCTCGCAGCGAGCCTTTTCCGCGTCGACGCGCGCCGCCTGGCGCTCCACCGCCAGACCCGCCTCTTCCGCCTGCACAAGTTGATTGCGCAGCTCCGCCGCATGGCTGACCACCGCCATCAGGGATTGGCGGCACGATTCCACGTCCTGTTCGGCGGCGCCGAGCTGGAAATTCAGGTCCTCCTGTTGCATGACAACCTGGGCCAGCGTGTCCTTGGCCGCGGCAAATTCCTGCTGGAGTATCTCCGCCTGCTGGGCGCGCTCGGACGTCTGCCGTTCGAGCGTGGCAAGCTGCGCCTGAAGCTCGGAGGATTCGCGCCCGGCTTCCTCCACGCGCGCTTCCAGATTTCCAGTCTGCTGCCTGACTTGTTCCAGGCGTGAGAGCAGGCGCTCGCGCTCCAGACCGCCCTGGGACATGCGCTCGCGGCACAGCGTGAGCTGATCTTCCAGCGTTTCATACTGCTGCGTAGCGGTCTTCTGCTCGTGCTCCAGCGCTTCCAATTCCTGGGCCGCAGCCAGGCACGTTTCCTGCACCTGGGCCAGTTCCGCGCGCAGCCGCTGGAATTCAATCTCCAGCGCTTTCAGACGGGACGTCAGGACGGTCTTCAGGCGGCCGCGCAGTTCGTCGTGAAGTTCGCGGTAGCGCTTCGCCTTGGAGGCCTGGCGCTTCAGCGAGTTCACCTGCTTCACGACTTCTTCCAGAATGTCAGCGATGCGCGAGAGGTTTTGCCGCGAGGATTCCAGCTTGGCTTCCGCCAGGCGCTTGCGGGTTTTGAATTTGGAAACTCCGGCGGCTTCTTCCAGGATCAGTCGGCGGTCAGAAGGTTTGGAGCTGAGGATTTGGCCGATGCGGCCTTGCTCAATGATGGCATAAGACTCCGGACCGAGGCCCGTCCCCATAAAAAGGTCTTGAATATCGCGCAGGCGGCAGATGTCGCCATTAATCAGATACTCGCTTTCACCTGACCGGAAGAGCCGCCGGGTGACGGTGATTTCGCCGGAACGGGGTTGGAATCGACGCGGCCGGGCGTCCGCGCCGTGGCCGTTTCCGTTACCATTCCCGTGGCCGTTCCCATGGCCGTTTCCGTTGCCCGAAGTTTCCGGCTCGAAAGCCACGGGTTCTCCCGCAACAGACTCGATTACCGGGATGGTTTCAACTTCTTCCGGCAGCCCCGCCTCATCGTATTCCGGGTTCACCAGGGTCATGCTGACTTCCGCCATTCCCGTGGGGGGGCGCGTGCCCGTGCCATTGAAAATCACGTCTGACATGCGCTCGCCGCGCAGCAGGCGCGCGCTCTGCTCCCCCAGCACCCAGGTGATGGCGTCGGAAATGTTGGACTTTCCGCAACCATTCGGTCCTACGACGGCCGCAACGCCATCGGCAAACTCCAGCCGCGACCGGTCCGCGAAGGATTTGAAGCCCAGCAATTCGAGTTTTTTCAGCTTGTACAAATTACACCCTCTGAACCCAAAACCCGCCCACCTTGACGCTGTCCATCGGTTGGATGCGTGCTATTCGCCTGACGCAAGGGCCCCCGGCAAGTTCGAAGAATAATTACCATATCGAGGGGCGCATGTAAAGGGGAAAACCACAATATTTCGGGGTTTAGAGGAGGGATAACCCCTATATGTAGTAGGGTTTACTCTCCATGGGTTTCACCGAATGAGTACCCGTTCATGCCCGTAAGGATCGAACATCGATGACCAGAACGACAGGATATGGGACTCAAGCGTGAGCTCATTACCAACAGAGTGATCGGCATGCTCATCTTTCCTCTTATCTTGTTTATCCAGCTTATCCATGTTTTATGTCTGGGGCTTCCAGCGCAGGACGGGTTTGCGGGCGGCGGCGACTTCGTCGAGGCGGGTGACGCGCGTGGTGTAGGGGGCCTTCAGAACGAATTCCGGATCCTCTTCGACTTCCTCCGCGATGGCCTGTAGGGCGTCGATGAAGGCGTCCAACTCTTCCTTGCTGGCGCTTTCGGTGGGCTCAATCATCATCGCGCCCGGCACGATCAGCGGAAACGCCGTGGTGTACGGGTGGAATCCGTAGTCGATCAGGCGCTTGGCGATGTCCATGGTGCGCACGCCTTTTTCCGCCTGGCGACGGTCGGAGAAGACGCATTCGTGCATGCAGGGCTGGTCGTACGGCAGGTCATACACATCGCGCAACTGGGTGCGGATGTAGNNCGTTCAGCACCGCGTCTTCGGTGGTCTGCCGCAGTCCTTCCGGACCGTTCGCCAGCATGTAAGCAAGGGCGCGAACCGCCATCCCGAAATTTCCCTGAAAGGCGCGCATGCGGCCGATGCTTTTGGGTCGATGGTAATCAAGCTGGAATTTTCCCTCCGGCGATTTTTCCACGACCGGAGTGGGAAGATACGGCTCCAGAATTCTCTTCACGGCCACGGGACCGGAGCCGGGGCCGCCGCCACCGTGGGGAGTGGAAAAGGTTTTGTGCAGGTTCAGATGCATGACGTCCGCGCCAAAGTCCCCGGGCCGGGCCACTCCGACGAGCGCGTTCATGTTGGCGCCATCCATATAAAGGAGACCGCCTTTGGCGTGCATGAGTTCGGCGATCTTGTGGATCTCCTGCTCGAAGACGCCGAGCGTGTTGGGATTGGTGAGCATCAGCGCGGCCACGTCTTCGTTCATCTGNNAGCGTATTGGGATTGGTCAGCATCAGTCCCGCCACGTCAGCATCCATGGCGCTGGCAAGGTTAAAGATGTCGACGCAACCCTGCTCATTCGATTTGAGGTGGCGTACTTCGTATCCCGAAATGGCCACGCTGGCGGGGTTGGTGCCATGGGCGGAATCGGGAATCAAAATGTACTTGCGCGGATTACCACGTTCCGCTTGATAGGCGTGAATCATCAGGATGCCGGTAAGCTCTCCCTGCGCGCCGGCGGCGGGCTGAAGGGAAATGGCATCCATGCCGGTGATTTCTAAAAGGCAGCGAGCGGTTTCGTGCAGGATTCGCAAGCATCCCTGGGCCAGGGCTTGCGGCGCGTAGGGATGCTCGGTGGACAGCCCCAGCAACCTTGCGACTTTTTCATTGATGCGGGCGTTGTACTTCATCGTGCAGGAACCGAGCGGGTAAAGTCCCGTGTCCACGCCGTAGTTCCAGGTGGAGAGCCGCGTAAAGTGGCGGATGACTTCCAACTCGGAAACTTCCGGAAAGCCCGTGATCTCCTCGCGCGCCAAGTCTTGTCCCAGCACTTCGGCAGGAGAGACGGCGGGGACGTCCAGGGGCGACAGCTCGACGCCGACCTTGCCGGGCGAGCTGCGCTCGAAGATCAGCCTTTCGCTGCGGTTGACGTGCGGTCGAGCTACGCGAATGCGATTTTCCATGGTCATAGATTTTCGTTAGAGGGCGGATTGAACTTACAACCCTCGCCCCCTTGGGGGAGAGGGTGGACCGCAACCGGCGCTTTCTCCAGCCGGGGCGGGCCGGGTGAGGGGGTCACCCGTAAACGATTAATGAGTTTCGTTTACGGAACACCTCTCGCATATTCCCAGAAACGGACTACGACTGTGGCCACGGCAACGACCAGCATCACACATGCAGAGGACTCCATCAACTGGGGCAGAACGCTCCTTGGATAAAACCCCTTGTACTCAGTGGCGAGCCTTTTCCACCGTCCCGAAGATAGTGAAAACGAAATCCATTCGGACTGTGGCAGGTTCGGATTCACCCTAAGAATCATGAAGTACAACAGGCCCGTAGTATAGAAAACGAGCACTATAAACGCGATGAACAACCCTTGGTCATATTTATTCATGGCGATGCCATCTTGCCAGATGAAATCAGTGAAGATGGGTCAATCGTGACCAACCAATGATGAGTTGCGATCTGCCCTCAGGCGTTCGACCCCCTCACCCACCGCCTTGCGGTCCCCCCTCTCCCCCAGGGGGGCGAGGGAAGAAAAATTCTTTTTCCGGCACACCTCCACCAAACGGTCAATGGCCGTGCGGCTCACCAATTCCGTGAAGCACAGCAAAAGATGATTTGCCAATTCCGGGTAGAATTCTCCCAAATGCAGGCCGCCGATAATCTTTTCATGTCGCAACTCCTCCAGCAGGTACTCCGCGTCGCCGGGGACTCTTACCACAAACTCATTAAAGGACGGCCCGGTGAAAGGGGTCGCGAATCCGGGAATGCCTCGCAGTTGGGCGGCAGCGTAGTGAGCCTTGGCCAGATTCTGCTCGGCCAGTTGGCGCAGTCCCGTTTTGCCCAGCAGGGTGAGGTAAATGGTTGCTGCCAAGGCACATAGTGACTGATTCGTGCAGATGTTGGACGTCGCTTTCTCGCGCCGGATGTGCTGCTCGCGGGTGGCGAGAGTCAGCACGAAGCCGCGCCTGCCCTCCGTGTCGACGGTCTGGCCCACCAGGCGGCCGGGCATCTGGCGAAGGAACTTTTCCCGCGTAGTGAGGAATCCCACGTAGGGACCGCCGTAAGCCACCGGAACTCCGAAAGACTGTGCCTCGCCGCAGACGATATCGGCATCGCTGGGTGGCTTGACGACTGCCAGGGATAATGCCTCCGTAACCGTAACAATCAAAAGGGCGCCCTGGCGGTGGGCGATGGCGGCAATCTCCGGAATGCGCTCCAAGGCGCCGAAGAAGTTGGGTGACTGAACGACCACGGCGGCGGTCCGGGCGTCCACGGCGGATTCCAGTTGGGCGATGTCAATTTGTCCGGAAGCCGCGTAGGAGGCTTCCACCAGTTCCACATCCTGGTTTTGGACGTACGTCTGGACAATTTGGCGATATTCCGGGTGCAGGGTTCGCGCCAGCACCACGCGATGGCGCTTGGTGACGCGCATGGCCATCAGCGCCGCTTCCGTGGTGGCGGTGGAGCCGTCCCATAGCGACGCGTTGCTGACCTCCTGGCCCGTGAGCTGGGTCATCATGGTCTGGAATTCGAACATGGCTTGCAACGTTCCCTGGGCGATTTCCGCCTGGTAAGGGGTGTAGGCGGTGAAGAACTCGCCGCGCGAGAGCATGGCGTCAACCACCACGGGGCAATAGTGCGAATAGGCTCCCGCACCCAGCAGGGATACGTAATCGCGACTGCTCTCCGCCGCGGCTTGCCGGAAGAAATCCAGAATCTCGCTTTCAGAAAGCGGCCCGGGAAGGTTCAGCTTGCCCTTAAGCCTCAGGTCTGTATGAATTTGCTGGAAGAGCTCATCGATGTGAGAGTGGCCGGTGGCCGCCAACATGGCATCCCGGTCGGCCGGGGAGTTCGGCAAATAGCGCATTAATGGGCTTTCTCCTGCCGGATGTAGGCCTCGTATTCATCCGCCGTCATCAGCTTGTCAATCTCGCGGCGGTCGGAAAGCTGCACGCGGATCAGCCACGCGTCGCCATGGGGGTCGGAGTTCACCAGCTCCGGGTTGTTCTGAAGCTTCTTGTTGACGGACGTCACCTCGCCGCTGACCGGCGAGAAAAGTTCGGAAACGGCTTTGACGGACTCGACCGTGCCGAAAGATTCCGTTGCGCCGACGTGATCGCCGGGCTTGGGGAGTTCCACGAAAACGACATCCCCCAATTCCTTTTGCGCGTAATCAGTGATGCCGATGGTTCCCACGGATTCGTCCACCTGGATCCACTCGTGCTCTTTGGTGTAAAGGAATTCTGGAGGGTACATTTTCCTCTCCCTTGTGTGTTCGCCCTCGGCTGCACGGCTTCTATCCGCATGCCGTTGCGGGCGTCGTTCTTCGGGGTTCAAGCTTTTTCTTCCCTCGCCCCTTAGGGGGAGAGGGGGGACCGCAAGGCGGTGGGTGAGGGGGTCAGCACCCATATGAATTCAGTGGATCAAATTCGAATTAGGCCCTACGGTTTTTGACCCCCTCACTCGTCCCGCCCCGGCTGGTGAAAGCGCCGGTTGCGGGCCACCCTCTCCCCCAAAGGGGCGAGGGGAGTAAATTCAAACAAAACTCCGTGTCTTACTTCGGCCGTTTGTAGAAGGGCAAGGAAACAATTTTTGCGGGCGCTTGCCGTCCGCGAATTTCAATCTGTATTTCCCGGCCCACGTTCGTGCCATCAGGGGGCACGTAAGCCAGCCCGATATTTTTCTTGAGATATGGCGCGGGGGAACCACTGGTGACTTTTCCCGCCACCTTGCCATTGACCCAAACCGGATAACCATCACGCGCCGGGGCACGGTCGATCATCTCAAATCCGACGAGCTTTTTCGAGATTCCCTGCGCCCGCTGCCGCAACAGAACGTCGCGGCCCACGAATTCACCCTTTTCGAGTTTCACAATCCAGCCCAGGTTGGCTTCGAGAAGCGTGGTTTCCTCATCCAGTTCGTGTCCGTAGAGCGCGAATCCTGCTTCCAGGCGCAGCGTGTTGCGTGCGCCGAGGCCCGCGGGAATCAGCCCTTCCGGTTTGCCCGCGTCGAGTAAGGTGTTCCACAGATGCTCGGAAGAAGGCGGGGGAAAATAAAATTCGAAACCGTCCTCGCCCGTGTAACCCGTGCGCGCGAGTATGCCTTCCACCCCAGCGCATCGCGCCCGCCGGAACCAGTAATACTTCAAATCCGCCGGATCAGCTTCCGTCACCTTGGCCAGGATTTCCAGCGCGCGCGGGCCCTGCAAGGCAATCTGCGAGTATCGCGCGGAAACATTGTGCACGTCCGCGCCGAAGGAATTGCACTGCACGATCCACGCGTAGTCTTTATCCGTGTTCGCGGCGTTCACGCACAGAAAGTAATGCTCGGGGGCGAAGCGGTGCACCACGCAATCATCAATGCAACTGCCACCAGGCAGCATCAGCGCGCTGTATTGAGCCTGAAAATCCTGCAAGCGGGAGACATCGTTGCAGGTCACATGTTGCAGCAGCGCCAAAGCCTGGGGGCCGCGAATCTCAATCTCCCCCATGTGGCTGACGTCAAACAGTCCCGCGGCCGTGCGCACCGCAAGGTGCTCGCGCGTGATGCCGGAATATTCCACCGGCATGTCCCAGCCACAGTAATCCACCATCTTGGCGCCACTCGCCCGATGGATGGCGTTCAGGGCTGTGCGCTTTAGTGCCGCTGCCGCCGGAGCGCTCAAACCATTTCCTCCGCTTTCATTGAAAAACTTCGCAAGAATTTCAACCTAACATAGTCATCGCAAACCGGTCAAGGCATGCGGGGAGCCCGAGGGCAATTCCGCATCAATCGCCTCCAGGAAGGAGAGGATTTGGTCCCGATCGCTGGCGCTTCCGCATAGGTTGACGCTGAGGGTGAGCTCCCCGTCGAATGAGCTCATGGCGAGCTGGAAGTAAGGTTTGTACTTTATGGAGCCGCAGAGGAAGGCGTCGTACGGCCTCAGATTGCCAAAGGAGAATCGGGCTGAGTCAAGAATCCCCGCATTGGTCATGCAGATGAGCGGGTTCTTCAGCATCGATCTCAGCAGGCGATTAGCGACCCTGTTGCCGAATATCCGATACAGCAGGTTGAGCTTAATGAATCCGTTGAGGCCGATGTCGCTGCCCTTCTTCTCGTCCATGATGGTTTTTACTCGGCCGAGCGTGCCCTCAAAGCGCTCCTCGGGCCGGTATTCCAGCCGCGTGATCACCGTAGAGGCGAGATTGGTCAGTCACGTGAATTCCCTGGCTTTCTCCAGGTAGCGGCGCATGTCCACCATCACTGGTATCCGGAGCTTGGCGCCGGGGCTCAGGGCCAGCCTCTCGAACAGGGACCGGTAATAGGCGGCCAGCACGACATCATTCAGTGTCGCCCCTCTCGCCCGGCCATACTCCTTGAGCGCCGCAATCCTCTCCCGCTTGAGTTTGCGAGTAAGGATGAAGGGCCGCACCTCTCCGCTTTGACTCAGGGGGAACTTGTCACCCCCGGTAAGGTTATTCTCTCTGCTTTGCAAGAACAGGGACTTGAATTTGACGCTCACCCCAAAGCTCTTCAGCACGCCACGCATGCTCCTATCCCCGGTGACGGCGACCGGCCTATACCCCGGATCGACCATCAGCCCCGAATAGATTTTGCAGAGGAAGTGGAGGTATTCTTTGAAACCTGCCGCATCGCACACCATGTGGTTCAATTTAAACGCGACAGCGGAGGGGCTTGAATCGAGCAGGCAAACACGAACCTGGGGGCCGAGGCCTTCATCGACGCGAGATCCCACAAACTCCTCGAATTCCATTTCCGTCCGCGCCATGGCGAAGGCTCGACCGAAGTCATTGGGATCGAGGCTCGTCCAGCGCGGTCTGGCGCCATCCACGTAGCGAGCGCCCAGAATAGGAATAGCTTCTATTGAAGAGATGACTGCTTTCTTAAGGAGGTCGGCGTCGGGTCCATCCTCGAATCGCAGGACGCAATGAAGCTGGTGGTCATTGAACCCGTTAATGTCGAATAACCGTTGGACTTGGTCGAATACTTCCGCGGTGTAATCCATCTGTGTCTCTGCATTTTATTCTTTGACCGCCGAAAGTCCTAAGGCTCTTCGCTCGCGCCCAGGGCTTCGAGGTCGGCTTGGTCT
>PLWR01000263.1 GCA_003165615.1 Acidobacteriota bacterium
CATCATCTTCCTGCGCAAGGTGGAACCAGGGAGCGCCGACAAGAGCTACGGCATCGAGGTGGCGCGCCTGGCGGGTTTGCCCATCACCGTCATCGAGCGGGCGCGCGAAATCCTGGCGCGGCATGAGCAGAGTGAGCACAACCTGAGCGAGCGCCTGGCATCCCGCAAGGAGGCGCCGGAAACCGGGCCGGTGCAACTCACTATCTTTACGCCGCTTAATGCGGAGATAGTGAGAGCCATCGAGAACGCCGACCTCGACAACCTGAGGCCCATCGAAGCGCTCAACCTGCTTGCAGAATTGAAAAAACAGATTCAATGAGGATTGAGCAAGCTGCGCCCGAGCAGGAGCATAACTCTATGACGACAGAAGGTGATACCCTGGATTTGGCACCGGAGGCCGAAGCGCTTCAAGTGGAAGAGATCCGCCGACGTCTGGCCTCACGTACGGGAAGAACCATCCCCAACGAGCAGGTTATGGCCTGGCTTGACACTTGGGGTCAAGACAAAGAGATTCCCCCACCCGAAAGTAAATAGAATCCCTCAAACACTCTGTTCAATCAGCTCTGCCGCCTTGCGAAACAGGCGCACCATCCCCAGCGAACCGTGTACCCCAATGACCACCCCATACATAACGACACCCAGACCGATCCAAAATCCCCAGTCATTCGCAGGGCTCCAACAGAAGAGAAGGACTACCCCACCAGCAAGTACCGCAAAGAAGGACGAGGCTGCGACGCCCAGCAACGCGCGCGAAAGCTTGCTCTTGCGTGCGACGTTTACGCACAATGCCAGGTAGGCCTGTTCCCCCATTGTCCTCATCACCCATACTTTTCCCGCATTGGACGCGGCGACGAGTAGAGAAGGAATCAGCGCAGTCACGGCGAGCCCTTGATTCCAATACGGCAACAGGCACGCAGCGATGGTGAGGATAGCAAATTTCCAGCCGAGTTTGCGAGCTATCGGATTTGCTTCGAGCGCAAGGGTCGGTGTGGCCAGATATGTCGTGCCCACGTCTCCGACCCGCGCGATGAGCAGCAGAACGTAGAGCAAGTGGCTAAGATTGCCAGACGAAATCTCCATCACAGACCTGCCTCTCAGGGGTTCGGTGAACTCAGATTCTTCGAGCTCGTTTTCGTGGCAAACGTTGAAGCGGTTGTAGAACCGGATGCCGCCGGAGAGTATACTCTCGACAATCCCGAGCTGAAAGAGAGAGCTTCCCGTCGGGAGATCGCAGGGTCAACAAGATTTGGTCTATTGCAGCCGGACAGCGTCTGCTGGAGGCCGAGTGCCGCTGGCCTTGCAAAAATGAGGAGCTGAAGGGTGCCTGAAAAATCGTCACGCGGGTCACGCCTGGTGGTGGGGCTGATTTCCGGCACATCCATGGACGGCATTGACGCGGCGCTGGTGCGCATCACCGGCCCCGCCACGCATCCCCGCGTGAGCCTGCTGGCATTTGAAACGGTCCCGTATCCTGACTGGCTCCGCCAGAGGTTGTTGGCGATTGCCGGCGGGGATCGAACCACCGCGGAGGAAATCGACAAACTCCATACGTTGTTGGGAGCGGCGTTTGGTGAAGCGGCGATCGGCGTCTGCCGTCGTGGAAGGGTTAAGGCTTCGCAGTTGTTCGTAGTTGGGTCGCACGGGCAAACCATTCACCACGCCGGAGGCGCAGGGAATCTTCCTGATCAAATCCTTTCGGAAGGGGATCTGCCCCCACAAACTCTTTGGTTTCTCAAAAGACCTTGCACTTTGCAGATCGCGGAACCAGCGTTAATCGCCGAGCGCACCGGGGCGCCCGTGGTGGCGGATTTTCGCCCGGCGGACATTGCCGCCGGCGGGCAAGGCGCGCCGCTGGTTCCGATGGTGGACTATCTGCTTTTGCGCGACGCTCGCAAAGGAACCGTGGCGCTCAACATCGGCGGAATCGCGAACGTTACGGTGATTCCCGCCGACGCAGAACCGGAACAGGTGTCTGGATTCGATACGGGCCCTGGGAACATGATCATTGACGGACTGGTGCGGCACTTTACCAAAGGTAAGAAGGCATACGATGCGGGGGGACGCTGGGCGGCGAAGGGTAAGGTGATCGAACCCCTGCTGGACGAGATGCTGGGACTCCCCTTTTTCGCCCAGCAACCTCCCAAGAGCGCGGGGCGCGAACAATTTGGCCAGCAATTCATCCAGGAATTCTTCCTCGGCGATGACGTAGGGGCGGACGGCGCCCGCCCTGGGCCGAAGGCCCTTCGGCCCTACATCAAACGCGGCGCGCGGCCGGAAGATTTGATTCGCACCGCGACCGAGTTGACGGCGCGAACTATTACCGATGCGCTTGAACGTTTCGTGTTGGGCGGCAACGCCATCCATCGCCTCATCATTTCCGGCGGTGGCGCGCACAATCGCTTGCTGGTGGCACGCCTCGCCAAACTCTTACCAAAACTGCGTATTCACAGGTCCGATGAGTTCGGCCTCGACGTGGACGCGAAAGAAGCCATCGCCTTCGCTGTGCTCGCCGATCGTACCATGCACGGCCTTCCCGGCAATCTTCCCAGTGTGACCGGCGCGCGCCGCCCCGTGGTGCTGGGCAAAATCTCGCGGCCCTGAAGTAAGTTCCGCATCACGAACAGAGCAACCCGCGCGCCCAAACGGTATAATGATGCTGCAACCACTTCCGGAGGAGATGCGATGGCGACAAGCGAGCGGCGGTTGGGTGACCTGGTATCGATTGGGCCGACGATGCTGAAGGACTTCGAGCTGCTGGGCATTCGCTCGGTGGCGCAACTGGCGCGGCAAAAGCCGGAGAGCCTTTACGAGAAGCTGTGCCAGGTGACCGGCAAGAGCCAGGACATCTGCGTCCTTGACACCTTCAGTGCCGCCGTGGCGCAGGCGCGGAACCCGCAACTTCCTACTGAGCAATGCCAGTGGTGGTATTGGAGCCGCAAGCGCAAGGCGCGGGAATGATTGTCGATTGTCGATTGATGATTGCCGATTGACGAAGCGCGCTTCCGGATTCCGAATTCCTGATTCCGGATTCCCGATGCCGGAGCAACGATTCAAAATTCCAGATTGCAGATTCCCTAACCCCCAACCCCTAATCACACCTTCAATCCCAAATGCCAAAGGGTGGTGACCACCATTTCGCGCATTGTATAGAGCGTGCGCAGGGTGGGATCGTCTTCAATGGGGCTGTCAGTGTCCGGCGAGGCGTAGGCGGTGATTCCCCGGGCGCGGAACATCAGCTTGATGCGGTATAGATGAAAGCCATCACTGACGGCGATGCAGGTGCGGGCGTGGCGCTGCTGAAGCATTTGCGCGATGGCCTTCACACTGTCGTAAGTGGTGTCGCTGCGTGTCTCGGAAAAGATCTTGGCTTCCGCCACGCCCTGCTGGATCAGATAGTCGCGAGCCACGCCGCCTTCGGTGAAGTGTGGATCACCACCGCTGCCACCCGTGGTGATGAGGACGGGCGCCAAATCGCGGTCATCGAGTTCCTGCGCGTGGTCCAGGCGGGCCTTGAGCACGGGTGACGGCGCGCCGTTGTACTCCGCGGCGCCGAAGATGACGATGGCGTCGGCGGGGCGCGCCTCATCGTTCCCCGCCTGCCGGCGTATGGCTGCGTACAGAGACCATTCGGCCCAGGCGCAGCCCAGCAAGGCCAGGCAGAACACCACCAGAAATCCGTAACGGAAGCGCGCGGAAATCAGCCGAGATACTCCTTTAATTCGGATTCAGGGACACCGCCCGGGCGCACGATGCGGCCGGTTTCACCCGTGATTTCGACAACGGTGGAAGCCAATCCTCCCCGGGTCAGGCCTCCATCCAGGATCAGGGGCAACACATCGCCAATTTGGCAGTCCACCTCGTCGGCGGTGGAGCAGGATTCCATGTCGGAAAGGTTGGCGCTGGTGCCGGTGAGCGGACGCCCCGACGCCGCGATCAGGGCGACCACGAAGGGCGCCAGCGGCCATCGCAATCCTACCTTTCCCGTGTTCGCCGTGACCTTCAGCGGAATCTGACGGGAAGCGGGAACCACCAGCGTGAGCGCTCCGGGCCAGAATTTTTGCGCCAGCGTGAAGAACAATTGGGGAGGTTTCAGGACCAGATCGGCAGCCTGTTCGATGGAATCCACCAGAAGGGGAATCGGACGGTCCGCGACGCGACGCTTGATGCGAAAGACCTCACTGACCGCCGCCAGATTGAAGGGGTCAGCCCCCAAGCCATAGAAGGTGTCAGTAGGAACGGCCACCACCTTTCCACGCAGTATGAGGCGGACGGTGTATTCCAAAACGTAATCGAGGGAGCTGTTCTCCAACTTTAGGATTTCGGCCATTGAACCGCCGGGCGAGGCGCCGCGCAAACTCGGAAAGAGACCGTAGCACAAGCCTTCCGCAGGGTCAAGAACCCAATCGGCTTGTCGGGCAATAATTGGGAAGCGGAGCGGCCTAGTACATAGTTCGGTTAATAATT
>PLWR01000189.1 GCA_003165615.1 Acidobacteriota bacterium
TCCACCGACAAGGTTGACGCGGAGATCCCCTCGCCCGCCGCAGGTATTCTCACGCAGATTCTGGTGAAGGAAAACGAGACCGTGGCGATCAACACGGTGGTGGCCGTCATCGATGGCGAGGGCTCAGTGGCGGCTCCCACGCCGGCAAAGGCCGCCGTACCCACTCCGGAAGCTCCTTCCCCTGCACCGCCCGCTCCTGCGGCACCTGCCGGGCCAGCGGCCGTTGCGCAGCCTGCACCAGAGGAGCAGGAAAATGGCGAGCCCGGCGACATCCGCACGTCTCCGCTGGTGCGCCGCATCGCCCGGGAACATAACGTGGAATTGAGCGAGGTGAAGGGCACGGGGTTGGGAGGCCGGGTCAGCAAGAAAGACATTCTGGATTATATCGAACAGCGCCGCGCCGGCGCTCCCACCGCGCCTCCATCAGCCGCTGCTCCCGCACCTTCCGCGACGCCCGCGGCGCAGCCAACTCCATCGCCCATGACGTTCACAGGAGCAACACAGATCGTTCCCATGACCCCCATGCGCCAGAAGATTGCCGAGCACATGGTGATGAGCAAGCACACCTCCGCCCACGTTTACACGCTGGTGGAAGTGGAAATGACGCGCGTGGTGGGAACACGTGAGCGCTTCAAGCAGGAATTCGAACAGCGCAATGGCATCAAGCTTACCTTTACCCCCTTCTTTGTGCGCGCCTGCGTGGAAGCGATCAAGGAGTTGCCGATTATCAATTCATCTTTGGATGGTACCAACATCATCTACAAGCGTGACGTGAACATCGGCATCGCCGTGGCGCTGGAAAATGGCTTGATCGTGCCGGTCATCAAGCGCGCGGACGAGAAGAACTTTCTGGGCGTGGCGCGCTCCGTGCAGGATCTTGCCGACCGCGCCCGCTCCAAACGCCTGAGTGTAGAGGATGTTCAGGGCGGAACCTTTACCATTACCAATCCGGGCAGCTTCGGCGGGTTGTTCGGCCTGCCCATCATCAATCAACCGCAAGTGGCTATCCTCGGAGTGGGCGCCATTGAAAAGCGCCCAGTGGTCCGCGACGACGCCATCGCCATCCGCCACATGGTCTATCTTTCCGTTTCCTACGACCACCGCGTGATCGACGGAGCCGTGGCGGAACGGTTCATGGGGAAGATCAAGAGTATTTTGGAGAACTGGGACGAAGCCGTACTATAACTTACAGTGACAAGTGCCCAGCAAAGGTTAAAGGGTGAAGGTTAAAGGGTAAAGGTTAAGAGCTGCACTTCCTCTCTCTTCAGCCTTTACCCTTTAACCTTTATTCCTAATCCAAAATCGCAAATCCAAAATAGCTTTAATGATTTGCCACGGGCACGCGATCGACCAGGCCTTGCAGCGCATCAAGGCAGGCGTTCGGGTCCACGTTGTGACTTTGAAGGCCGGGCATGAGTTGGCTCAGGTTCAAAGCGAAGAAGCGCAATCCCGCATCCCTTTGGCCTACCACAGCAAAATCCACAGCCACGGTTTGTAGAAGATCCATACTGCGGTCTTTTCCCTGCCGCCACTTGGCCAGATCCTGGCGCAGGACATCCTGAAGAAAATCTCCGAAATTCACAGTCTGGTCCTGGAAGCGGCCCCCGGTGGAAGTGTAGACGGCAAGCACGTCGGCAGCGTCAAAGTGGTTGCCACATGCCGTCACATACGGCCGATGGGCGATGCACTGCCAATTCGCTCCCTTGCCGAGCTTGCGAACTTCCAGGCCCTCGAAGGGCAGTCCGTCGATTCCGTCGATGCGGCCAATCGGTGTTACGGTGTCCTTGCCAAGTTCCAGGATGGTGGCCACGGTGCAACAATGGCCCCCGCCGGAATACTGGCCCACGATGATATCGGGAACACCATTGCCGGTAAGATCGCGAGTATAGGAGGAGCGAGCCCGGCCCCCTTGGGCGGGAAGGCCATGACGGCCGTTGAAATCATAGATGGACGACCAGGGATCCTTTGATCCTTCCAGTGTCTCCAATCTATAAACCGGTTGGTCGGAATGATCGTAAACTACCAGGCGTCCTGCGGCGAAGATCAGCGGCGCGGGGGTGGCGCGATACAGGCCGGCGCGATAGTTGCCCAGGCGAAAAGTCTTGAGCCGCTCGTAACCGGCAATGTCGGGGACCTGCCCGCCGATGCCCGTGGTGGTCATGATGAAGTCTTCCGCGGAATTCGCGACGTCCTTCAAGCTGGCAGGATTCCACTTGCGCTGAACGGCAAGGACGGCCAACAGTACGATCGCAGCCAGCGCAATGGAGACGATGTTCTCACCCTTCTGCATGTTGTCCTGCCGCACCCTCAATCAAGGGGAGTGAAGCGGCAGCCTCAAACGCCTTCTTCAGTTTGAATCATTATCTATCTTATCTTGTGTTGACGCCATGTTTGGCCTGTAGGTTGTTTCCGTAGGAAGAAATAAGCGCCTCACCGAAATAATAAGGTCCAAGAGAAACCCATCGCTCCCCGCCCTTCCCCGATCACGTGCGGCGAAAGGAATCGAGGCGCCAGCAGTCTTCACTCAACTGATGGCGGAGGATGTAGGTGTTGCCATCATCTGCCCGGACCTTGAAGCATTGGTACCCCACACCATACCACTGGTCCAGGACTTCCTTCACTTCGTACTTGGGCGCACCCGGCTTGCCCGCAAAGGCAAAGCGCAGCGGGCGTTCGTCCGCCCGATAGCCGGAATAGCATTCCACTTGGAGTTCCATGTCCATGGAAGGAGTCGGGAGCCAGGAGGCATGAGTCAGAAGTCAGAAGTCCGTTCTTTTTATTCTGGCTCCTGACTTCCAGCTCCGCACTTCTGCCCTTCATTACGCGCCGGCGGGCGGCGCAGCTTCGCGCAGGAATTTCGCCGACTCTTCCGGCGGCGTGGGGTTGATGNNTGATGTAGAAGCCCGTGCCCCACTCGAACCCTGCCAATTTGGTGAGTTTGGGCATGATCTCCATGTGCCAGTGAAAATAGTCCTGGGCGGATTCCCCAATGGGAGAGGTATGCACGATGTAGTTATAAGCGGGAAAATCCAGCACTCGGTCGAGGCGCGAGAGCATGTCCCTAAGCATGGGAGCAAGCTGCTCAAACTCGCGCTTTTGGGACTCCTCGAAGTTGCACTGGTGCGTCTTGGGAAGGATCCACATTTCGAAAGGGAATCGTGATGCGAAGGGGGCGATGGTTATAAACGCATCGTTCTCAGAGATCAACCGAATCTTGCTTTCGGTTTCCTGCCGGATGATGTCGCAAAAAATACAACGTTCCTTAAAGTTGTAGTGCTCGCGCGCGCCGTCCACTTCCTCCGTCACGCGTTTGGGAACAACCGGCAACGCAATCAGTTGGGAATGGGTGTGTTCCAGGGAAGCGCCGGCGGCATCACCGTGGTTCTTAAAAATCAGGATGTACTTGAAGCGGCGATCCTTCTTCAGGTCGATAATGCGGTCGCGATAGGCCCAGAGCACATCTTCCACCTGGCGCGCGGGCAGAGTGGCCAGGGTCAACTCGTGCTTCGGCGTCTCGATGATGACCTCATGCGCGCCGATGCCATTCATCTTGTCGTAAAGCCCTTCCCCCTGCCGATTCAGCGAGCCTTCAATCCCCAGGGCGGGAAACTTGTTTGCCACCACGCGCAGCGACCAGCCCGGAGAGTTGCGGCTGCTGCCGTCGCTGCGATAAGCGAGAATTTCCGGTGGCGTCTTGGATTCATTGCCGTAACAAAACGGGCAGAAGCCCCCCCCGCGAATCTGCACCTTATCCCGCACAAAATCCGTGGGCCGCTTGGCCCGGTCCGTGGCGATGATGACCCACCGGCCGGTAACAGGATCTTTTCGAAGTTCAGGCAAGGTTGTTACTCCTTCAAGCTCACAGATGACAGCCAACAACTGACCGTGATTGTACGCTTCGGCTTTCTTGCAGCAGTTTGAAAGCGTCCTTGAAGCTCATAGCCAACATCTAGCGCGAACAGCGACTGTAAGCTGTTGGCTGTGAGCTGTCGACTTCATGGCTAGACCTTAAAAGCATCCTTAATCAGCCGAACCTGGAGGCCTTCCTCAGAGTTCCATGCCACGCTGGCGATGTCAAACCGATAGCTCGCCGGCCTTCGGCGGAGGCGGTGGAGGTATTCGTTGGCGGCCCTGGAAATACGCCGCTGTTTCGCCTTGGAAACTGCTGCTTCCGGCGGGCCGGCGGCGTCGGTGGTCCGGGTTTTCACTTCCACGAACGACAGCACGGGACCATCCCATCCCACCAAATCAAGCTCTCCTGCCCCGGAGCGAGCGGGGCGATTGCGCGCCACTATTGTATAACCGGCATGGCGCAGGTACCAATATGCCAGGGTTTCACCGCGCGCCCCGGTTCGCAAATGCTCCGCTTCACTGGAGGCGGGCGGCAGTGCGTGGGCGGCAAAGCGCGCGCGTTGGCGTTCCTTCCAAACCAACCCCCGATACATGAGGTCCGCTAGAATGCTCATGGCGATTCGCTCTCGGGAATAGGGGTCAGGTGTCAGGGGAACCAGCGAATAGTGATTGGTCTAATTGGGTAGCTTTCTTGCCATCCACTATTTACGATTCACCACTCGCTGTTACCCTGACACCTGACCCCTGACCCCTGGTACCTGACACCTTTTCCTAGTGCTCCACCTCCGTGATGCAGCGATCCAGCGTATCAACCGCGCAATCCGCCTGCTCGCGATCAATCACCAGCGGCGGCATCAGCCGGACAGTGCTCTCACCACAACCCAGGACGAGTAAGCCGAGCTCAAACGCCCGTTCGATCAACCGATTGCGTGCTTCCGGATTCGGCTCGCGCGTCTCCTGGCTCTTTACCAATTCGATGCCAATCATCAAACCACGGCCGCGCACCTGCCCGACGAATCGATGCTTGTGCGGCCAATCGACGATTCTCCCCATGATGTACTCGCCCACCCGCGCCGCATTGGCAATGTACTTCTCTTCCAGCAGGCGAATCGTTTCCAGCGCCGCCGCGCAGGCGACGGGATTGCCCCCAAAGGTGGAAGCATGTGCGCCCGGCTCCCAATCCATCAGCTCCGCGCGCGCCACCGTCACACCCAGCGGCAGGCCGGAGGCAATGCCCTTGGCGCTTACCAGAATGTCAGGCACCACCCCGACGTGATCGCAGGCCCACATTTTTCCGGTCCGCCCCATGCCGCTCTGGACTTCATCAAAGATCAGCAGGATTCCGTACTTATCGCACAGCCGGCGCAGGTTGTCGAGGAACCGGGGAGGCGGAATCACGTACCCGCCTTCACCCTGAATCGGCTCCACGATAATGGCCGCCACTTCATCGGGGGGCACGGCGGTCTTGAACAACTGCCGTTCGATCAGGTCTGAGCAAACGCAATCGCAAACGCAGTCTGGCGCGCGGTGACCTTGCGGGCAGCGATAAGGATTGGCGTAGGGCACGTGGACGACGCCCGGTACGAGGGGGCCGAACCCGCGCCGCTGCACCGCCTTGCTGGCCGTCAATGAAAGCGCGCCCATGGTACGCCCATGGAAGCAACCGAGAAAAGCAATGAAGCGGTGGCGTTTGGTGTGGTAGCGCGCAATTTTCATCGCCGCTTCCATGGCTTCGGCGCCGGAATTGCCAAAGGAGACCTTTTTAGGGAAGGTTCCCGGCGTAATGCGGGCCATTTTTTCCGCCAATTGCGCCAGCAAAGGGTAGTAGAAATCCGTCCCCGACATGTGAATCAGGGTTTCGGCCTGCTTCTGGATCACCCGCACCACATCGGGGTGGCAATGACCGGTCGATACCACGGCAATCCCCGCGGCAAAATCCAGAAAGAAGTTGCCGTCAACATCTTCAACAATTGCGCCCTGCCCGCGTTTGGCCACCAGCGGGTAGTCGCGGGTATAGGAAGGCGATAC
>PLWR01000158.1 GCA_003165615.1 Acidobacteriota bacterium
GCATCGGCATGATCCTGGTGGTCCCGGCCAAGAAGTTCAAAAAGGCGCAAACCATCCTCGACCGCGCCGGCGAAAAAGGCCACGTCATCGGCCGCATCGTCAAGGGCGAACGCAAAGTGCAGTACACGTAAGCAACATGAAGAAGTCCAAACGAATCGCGGATCCGGCCTCATTCAAGCCGCCCGCGATTTTCTTTCGTCCCTCATCCTTGAGCCTCACCCGCGCCACGCTATATCCTGAGAAATTATGATTCGACTCGGCATCCTTCTCTCCGGACGTGGCTCCAACTTTGTGGCCATCGCCAACAACATCGCCAGCGGAAAGCTTCGCGCCCAGATCGCCATCGTCATCAGCAATTGTGAAGACACGGGCGGCATCGCCTCCGCCCAGGCGCGCGGCCTGCCCACGCTGGTGCTTCCCAGCGAGGGACAGAAGCGCCTCGAACATGACCGCGCCGTGGTCGAGGCTCTGCGCGGGGCCGGTGTCGAGTGGGTCGTGCTCGCCGGATATCTTCGCCTGCTCTCACCGTGGTTCGTGCAGCAGTTTCCGGGGAAAATTCTCAACATTCATCCTTCCCTGCTGCCCGCGTTCCCAGGACTGGAGTCGCAGCGGCAGGCGCTCGAGTACGGAGTGCAGTACAGCGGTTGCACCGTGCACATTGTGGATGAGCATCTGGACCATGGGCCGATCGTGTTGCAGAGAGCCGTGCCCGTGCTGCCCTCAGACGATGTGCATACACTCGCCGAGCGCATCCTCATCCAGGAGCACCTTGCATACAGCGAAGCCATTGCCATTGTCGCCGCCGGCAACTACCGCATCGAGGGACGCCGCGTCTTGCAGAGTGCGGCCCGCAGGCCGCGCCCATAACAAGGCAGATTTCCGCATTGCGGACGCCGCACCCCCGCCGCGAGCTCCGGCGGCAGGTTGAATGTTTCATAAAGATGTTGCGTCAGGATGTTGCACCAGGGAGTAACCCTAGTAGAGGCGGAAGTTGATCTCCATGCTGACTTCCACCGGCACGGCCTTGCCATCCTTCTGGCCTGGTTCAAAGCGCCACTGGCGCGCCGCCTCGATGGCCTTTTCGTCCAGTCCCATGCCCAGGGAGCGCTGCACGCTGATTTCGTGAGTCTTGCCATCCACTCCGATGACAACCCGGAGGATCACCGTTCCCTGCCATTTGTTCTTGCGCGCCTCTTCACTGAATTCCGGGTCGACCCTGTAGATGACCTTCGGCGCGCTGACTCCGCCGCCCACGTGGTAGGCGCCGCCGCCGATGCCGCCGCCCCAGCCGGGACCAACGCCGGGGCCGCGTCCCGATCCCACGCCGCCGCCGCTGCCGCTGCCGATCCCTCCGCCCATCCCCGGGCCGTTCGAGAGCGGACCCAGGACCTTTGACAGCGGATCGCCCATCTGCCCGCCCTGCGGAAGTTTCATCTCCGGAGGCACCACCACGGTGGGCGTCACCGGCAATTTCGGCGACTCCATGGGAAGAACCGTGGGCGGCGCCAACTGCGACTTCGATAACTTGGGAAGGTTGCCCTTGGAGGCGGGATTGATGTCGTGCGAACCACCACCGCCGCCGCCGCCGGCAGTCGTCTTCGACGGTGCAAGCACATAGGGGCTGATGTCCACCACCGGGCCGCCAACCGCCTTGCCGATCAACGGAGCATGAGCGGCAGTCCAGCTTCCAATCCACACCAGCGCCACCAGGAAGGTGCAGTTCAAAACAAACGAGGCGACAAAGGACCCTTTGCGGACTTCGTAGATTCCGTACCCATCCCCAAACAGGGTCGGCAGAACATCGTGCTTCTGCTCGGTGGGGGGTAGCTGGGATGGCGGATTCTTGGCTTCGAGACTGGACATGACCTGCCCTCAGTATAGATCGGCAGAACCGGGAATCGCCGTAGAAAAACACCTGCCAGATAGCTTCGCTGCGCGCCGCGCCGCTGGTCCCGCAAAATAGTCAATCTGGAATCGCCCGTCAGCAGGCTCCGAACCCTAGGGAACAATGACCCGCAGCGCCCTCGGGGCGGCCGATATCTCCGCCGGCGTCTGGCAGAGGTATTCGCCATCGGCAAAGATGGCCAGCGGCGCATCGCTTTCCAGAAAAAGCTGGAGGGTGCGCAGGTAACGCACCTTGGGCACAAGAAGGTGGGTTCCCGAGTAGATGCGGTGAATGTGCCGCAGCACCAGGCTCTTCGGCATGGCGGGGACAAAACAGAGGTCGAGTTGGCCGTCGTCCAGTTCCGCCTGGGGCAGCATTTTGATGCCGCTTCCGTACTCAGGCGCGTTGCCAATGGCGGCGAACAGCACGGGGCCGTCGAGAACGGTTTCCTTGCCGCTGGCGTCAAAGCTATACAGGCGCACCGTGGGCGGAGCATGGCTGGCAAGCGCCCGCAGCGCGGCCAGGAGATAGCCACCGTGGCGGCGCAGCCAGCCTGGCATGCGGTCGGCACAACGGTTGGTCTCGGCGTCAAGACCAATCCCGGCGATCCCGCTGAAGTAAATCGCACTCTGCCGTTCGGCGTTCTCCTCGGCGTGGTGGAGGTGATGGCGCATGATGACCGGACCCGGCGGAGCCGCCGGCCGGCCGATGCGGCCCTGCGCATCGGCAAAGGTCACCGAATTCAGCGAACCCGCTTCGCCGGGCGCAACCATGCCCATGGGGTGCACAACTCCCAGGTCAATGGTGCGGACATTGTCGCCACGATCCAGGTAGCGGTGCCAGGCGCGCAACGCGTCGCCGCGGCTCGGAATGCCGAGGCAGCGCGCAAAATCGTTGGCGCTGCCGGTGGGAACCACCAGCAGCGGTGTCTCGGTGTAGGCCAGCGCGGAAAGCACGCGATGCACCGCGCCGTCGCCACCGAACACCAAGGCAACGTCGGGCAGATCACTGGGTTCCAGCGTGTTGCCGCGAAACAGGTTGACTCTGGCGTCGCGGAAGCGCTCCACGACCTCCTGTTTTACATAGGAATGCGCAATGGCCGCGGCTCGCACCGGGAGATTGTACACGCCCGCGGGGCGCTCCCGAAAAAAACGTAGGAGTTCCTCGCTGCCTGAACCTCCAGGGCATTAGCAGCGGCAGTCCACCCGCCCAGCCCTGCAGCAATTCCGGTGCAGATGCCGCGTTGCCAAGCACGCGCAGGCCCGGATGCCGGTCAGTCATCCCTTCTGCACCTTCGGCGGAACTGGATTAGTCTTTGCGGTTGCCGTCCACATCGGCGGACGGAGCGGCCGGCGCGGGAGCTTTTTTCTCAGCCAGCTTCTGATTCCTGGCAGCCAGGCTTTTCTGGCGCATCTTGTCGGAAAATTTCTGGCGGGCGCGATCTTCTTTTTGCTGTGACATATTTCCTAGTCTACGCGGTTTGCGCGGCGCTGGAAATGCCGGCGACCGTCCTAGAATGCAATCGCTTTCCGCGCCACATCCTCGGCGGCCTGCTGCACACTGGCGGGCGTGCCCAGGTCGCGCCAGTAGGCGTTGCCGGCACAATAGCCGAGGATTCCTTCTCCCTCGCGGCTCAGCCGCAGGTACGCCGGAATGATCGCAAAGGCCTGTTGCTCCACCAGACGGGAAAAAATGCGCGGCGAGATCACGTGGATGCCCGAGAATGCCAGCGCGCGCCCAGGCAGCGCTGCGGGACACGCGACCTCAGCTTTGCCATCCCCCGCATTGACCCACCCGCAGAGCTGGAGCCGCTCGTCAAACAGCAGTTGCCGCGAGCTCTCCCGTTGCTGCACCGCCAGCGTCGCCAAGGCTTGATGCTCAACGTGGAATTTCACCATCGCGCCGAGATCGATGGAGCTGAGCACATCGACGTTGTGTAGGATGAACGGTTCGTCCGCGGCGTCGCGCAGAAAGAAATGCGCGGCCTTCTTCAAGCCGCCGCCGGTGTCGAGCAGTTCGGACTCCCGCGAAATCTCGATCCGCATCCCGAAATCATCGTGCGCCTTCAGATACTGTTCCACCATGCCCGCAAAGTGATGCACGTTGATGATCACATCGCCGATCCCAAAACCGCGCAGCCGCTCGAGGGTGATCTCCAGCAGAGTGCGGCCTGCGATTTCGACCAGAGCCTTGGGCCGGTCGGTGGTCAAAGGCCGCAGGCGGGTACCGAGTCCGGCCGCCAGAATCATCGCTTTCATCGCACCCACCGCTCCTGCTCGCGGTGCCGCAATACGACCCTAATCCCGTTGCGTCCGCCCAGCCGTTTGGCGAGCTGTTCGGCCAAGTAAACTGAGCGATGCTGGCCGCCGGTGCAGCCAAACGAAACCATCAGATGCTGGAAGCCGCGGCGCCGGTAACCGCTCACGCTGGCCTCCACCAGGGCGTAAACGTTGGCCAGAAACTGCTGCACGCCCGGCTGTCGGTTGAGAAATGCGATCACCTCCGCATCCCGGCCCGTCAAAGTCCTAAAGCGCTCCTCCCGCCCCGGATTGGGCAGGCTCCTGGCATCGAAGACGAACCCTCCGCCGTGGCCGCTTTCGTCCTGGAGCGGCCCGCGGTGGAAGGAAAAACTGGCGATCGCCACGGTGAGTTCCGCTGCCGCGGGCGCCTCGTCCGGCTGCTCGCGGGCGCCGGCCATGGCGCTCAATGACGCCATCAGCGCGGGCAGCGCCACCGGCAGTTCGACATGGCCCATCAGCCAGCGGAGATTTTTCAGCGCGAACGGCACGCTAGCCAAAAAATGCGGCTTGCGCTCATAGAATCCGCGGAATCCGTAGGCGCCCAGCGCCTGCATGATGCGGACGTAAACGTAGGTATAGTAGTGGTGCATGAACGCTTCGCGATCAAGCTTGATGAAACCAGCGAGCGTGTCGAGATAATGATCCAGTAGTTGCTGGCGCAATTCGGGCGGCAGGTCGGCTTTGCCATCGTATAAGAGCGAGGCGATGTCATATTGCAGCGCGCCGCGGCGGCCGCCCTGGTAATCCAAGAAATAGGGATGGCCGTCGCGCCACATCACGTTGCGCGATTGGAAATCACGATAGAGAAAATAATTGCGGCTGGCGCTCAACAGGAACTTCGTCAAGCGGCCGAAATCATCTTCCAACGCTTGTTCGTTAAAGGGGATTCCGGCGAGCCGGAGAAAGTAGTATTTGAAATAATTCAAATCCCAGGCAATGGACAGGCGATCAAACCTCGCGCGCGGATAGCACACCTGGTAATTCAGATCGCGGCCAGCTTCGATCTGAAAGCGTGGCAGTACAGCCACAACCTGGCGATAAGCTTCAACCGCCTCGGGAGCAATGTTCTCGCCGGTACGATGCGTGGAGAGAAACTCAAAAAGCGTCGTGTTCCCCAGGTCTTCTTCCAGATAGGCAGCGTGGCTCAAATCCTCCGCATAAATTTCCGGCACCGGCAGCCCGTGCCGCCGAAAATGCCGGGAGAATTCGAGAAAAGCGATGTTCTCCTCGCGTACGTCATAGAGAATGCCAATCGCGCTGATCTGGCCGCTGGCAATGCGGATGATTCTACGCCCCGAACCGCCCAGTTCGCCTTGAAGGGGTTGCACGCGTTCTACAGCCGAGTGAAAATGCTGCTCAAAAAGTGTCTTGAGAATGTCCATGAATATGACTAGCCGATCTTCTCAGCCATGTGCCACCCAGTACCAGTGATCTCGGAGTCGTATTATTTCTGTCTTGTTTCTTTCGTCGAGGTCGCTAAAACTGTGGGGGGCCCCCCTTCTGGAACAAATAGGAATCCAGCATATTGGTCGAGAATACCCTGAAAGGTAAAGAACAACACGTACTTCTTGATTGCATGTTCCTCGACCGCCACTTCGTTGCCCCCCATGGAGACATGGGCGCCTCATTTTTTCGCCAAGAAATCACACTCCCGCAACAGGGGTGTGATGCCCGCAAATTACAAGTTGATGAACTGGCCGGGGATAGAAGAAGGAGGAAGACGCGCCCGCAAGGCGATGCCGCAATTGATCACGCAGCGCTGCGCCTGTGACAGATGCTGACGCGTCCTCCCAACGGTCGAGGGGCCGCGTGAAGTTATTGGAAGAACTGCGCGTTCTTTTCCGTGAACGCCGCGGACCCCTCGGGCACGTCGGCCTCAGCATAAATCGAGTTGGTCGGGCAAACCGGAACGCAGGCGCCGCAGTCAATGCAGTTCACCGGGTCGATGTAGAGTTGCTCGACTTCCGCGAACTTGGCTTCATCTTTCCGAGGATGGATGCAATCCACCGGACAAACCTCGATACATTTCTCATCCTTTGTACAACCTTCAACAATTATGAATGACATGAATCATTTCTCCTCTGATCAGTATGGAATATTCTCAGTCCCACCCCGGCGGGGCGCCCTGGGCCGACTGACCGGCGTCGCCACATCCAAGAGGCAGGAAAATATGATGTGCAATTTGTACGCCAAACGCCGCGCGCATTTTGTCGCTTGCAGCGAACAGAATAGCGATTCGGAGATCGCTGGCTGGATTGAAAAACCCAACAAAAGGGGCAAATTGCCCACCCCCAACTTAGGTCTTTACCCTCTTGTGCCCTACATTCCTGCCGCAGAAGTTGATTCCACTGGTAGAATGGTTCATGGAGCCTTGCCGCTCTGTGCAGGTTGGGTGAAATATGCCTGCTGGGGCGAGTTCGTCGATGAACAATTCCTCATGGAAAACGGAGGTTCTTCTTCCCGGCAGTTGGCGGGGCGCCACCTGCACGCTGCTCTCACGGGGGCATCATCACATCATTGTTGATACCGGCATGCCGCACGAGGCGCGCCGCCTTCTGGAAGCTCTGGAAAAGCGGGGCCTCCACCCCAGCGATATCCGCATGGTTATCAACACTCATTTCCATGTTGACCATGTTCTGAACAACTGCCTATTCCCGGAGAGCGAAATCTATGGCTCACAGCAATCCTATGATTGGTGCTGTCAGGCTTACGCCGATCTTCTCGACGAGCAGAATTGGGAAAAGCTGAGCCTGAAGTACTATCCGGAATCGGGCAATTATGAAAAAGCCTCCGAGTTGATGGGCGCGCTGCGGCGGTTCGCTCTGCGCTGGTGGGACGGCAAACGTCTGGGCGACCCCGCGCACTTTCGCTGGATTGAAACCCACCCCCTGCCCGACGACCTGGAATTCCTGGTGACCAACGGCCACGTGCCGGGCCATGCCTCGGTGATTGTCCACCATGGCGATGAGCCCATCATTATTGCCGGTGACGCCTTGCTGACCCGCGAGCACGATGAGAACGTTTTTACCATGATCCCGCACAATCGGGAGCAGTTCCAGCACGACCGGGCAAACATTTTGTCCCGGATGGGACGCATCGTTCCCGGGCACGACGGTGAGTTTTCCGTCCCCAGCGGGGAGACGCCAACGCCGGAGTAGGCTTCCGCTCTGAGTCTCACCATGGCCTTAGGAATGCAAAACGAAGGGTTTACTGCCCGTAACTTATTGGAACTAGGGTGATGGTACTGCGGCGCAGAAACGAGCGCGGGGGATATCACCCGGCAAGGCCCTCGCGGGGGGCTTGACATTCGCAAGCAGGATAACTAAAGTAGTTTTAATTGCAGCTTATACATAGAGACGAAAGACGAGTATTATCAGTATTTTGTGATCAGTCGCCTGGACCAGGAGAGATTTTGGTGGCCCGTAACCCGTCGCGCCGTAAGGTTCTGATCATTGAGGACGAGCCCTCTATTCGCAATGTCCTCTACGTGCTGCTGGCGGGGCTTGGGTGCGATGGCGATGTCGCCCACGGCACCCAGGAGGCGCTGACCATGCTCACCAAGGATCGATTTGACGCGGTTCTCCTCGACCTGCGCGCCGCCCACCTTCCCCCTGAGCAGATGGTTTCAGCCATTACCCAACTCCGGCCCAGCCTAGTGGGGCGCGTCCTGGTGATCACCGGCGAAGTCTCTGACCCCAGCACCATCGAGATGCTTGAGCGCTGTGCCGTACCGCACCTTCCACGCAGCCGTGTGACCTCCGACCTCTGGGGGCGTTTGCGCACCCTGCTGGGCTTCGCGCGTTCAGTGGATTCTGCCACTCGATAAATCACAAAGTGCGGACATACTCTGCCAAAGCTTCCTGCCAGGGGCGCGGAAGGGCGATGCCGGCGTGCCGCAGGGCTCCCATTTCCAACACCGAATATTTCAGCCGGGGAGCTCGCCGTTGCATCAAGGCGTCGGGAACGCCGATGACTTTTTCCGCATCGAGCCCCGCCAGTTCCGCCGCCGCGCGGGCCAGCTCAAAGCGCGTACACGCTCCCTGATTGGCCAGGTGATAGAGGCCGTGGGGGCCCGATTCCGCGACCTCCATGATTTTCAGCCCGGCGTCCACGGTGTGGGTGGCGCTGCCCATCTGATCGCTTGCCACCCGGTACGCCTCACCCGCCGCAAGTTTGCGCAGCCCCTTTTCCACAAAGTTGGTCTTTCCTGGGCCAAACAACACGGAGACGCGGAAGGTCCAATGGCGTTCCAGGGTTTTCACCGCTTGCTCGGCTTGCAACTTCGTCCGCCCGTAGACGGTGATGGGCGCGGTGGGATCAGTTTCAACATAGGGCGTCGTCTTCCTGCCATCAAAAACCGCATCCGTGGAAATGTGGACGAGCCCCGCGCCTAGATGGCGGGCAGATTCGGTAACGTTGCAAGTACCCTGGTAATTCACCCGGAGGGCATTGGCTGGATCGGCATCGCAGAGATCAATGTCCGGAATGCCGGCCGGATGCACAACCAGGTCCGGGCGGATGCGCTCCAGCGCCGCGTAGATGGCCTCCGCGTCGGTGATGTCAGCATCGGCACGCGTCAAGGGAAAGACCTCATGCCGTGTGGAAAATGCCGCCACCAGCCCCTGTCCGAATAATCCCGCTGCACCTGTGATGGCTACTCTCATAGCTCGATGACTCCGCTTCATTTCATGCGTATGACTGGCCCAGGAGTATTATAGAGCCGAATCAGGGTGTTGAGATCCCGCTGGCTGGGCTTGCTGACGAGTGATTTCCAGGCAATCGGGTAATAGACTCCCGGAACATATACCTGATGGTGCTTCTCCTGGACTTGCCAGAACATGATGTCGCCCTTGGATTCGCTGTGCCCCTGGATGCCGAGGGCGTGCCCCAATTCGTGCAGCACAATGGCGCGCATTTCATCCTTGGACCATTGGCGCGATTGATCCACGGTAACGTTAGCCACTTTGCGGCCCGTCAATTCGTTTCCCACCCGGCGAAATTGCACCCAATCCATTTCCTCGCCCGCCGCGCCCTCATTAATCAAGTCTTCGCCCCAATGGAAGCGAATATCCGCCTCATCGGGGTCTGCGGTCAATTCCAAAGGAAACATCGATTTCCAAATACTGAAGGCCTCCCGTGCTCCTTGCGCCCAATTGCCGTTGGGCACATTTCCGATCGACACTTTAATGGGAAACGAGTCCCATTTATGGGACTCCGACAGTTCCGCGACCTCTCCGTAATAGTCCGACGCGGAAAAAACGTAGCGCGAAGGTTGCAGGCCCTCCGGATATACCGGCAGCATTCCCAGGATTTGGATACGGGCATTGGCCTGGCCCACCTGATCTGCGAAGTCTGGGACGCTCGAGGCGAGGTCCGCGAACCGATGCCAGTCGGCGATGGCCTTCTGGCGATCCACCATTTCGTCGGCCAGGGCGTGATTGAAATATGCCTCAAGAAACTGTGGGTCCTGTTCGATGGCTCGGGCATACGCCGACGCGGCATCGGCAAACCGGTAATTGTCGAAGAAATCGTTGCCCTGCCGGTAGCTTGCTTTCCCTGCTTCCCGGTCCGCTGCCGGCGCGGGGGCAGCCAATAGGAGTGCCGAAAGAAGAAGAATCCATGGGCGCATGGCCATCACCTCCACTTGCTGGGTTGGGTGACATCATAATGGCACGCGGGCGTTCGTTCCAGAGTTAAGTTGTGAGGCTTTAGGTGTCAGGTGCTGGGGGCTGGGTGCTGGGGGGGGGCAATTTTGCACTTTACCTTTTGCCATTTGCCCTTTGCCTTTTGGTTTCGCTCTGCAATTCTAAGTTTTGCCTTTTGCGCTTTGAGTTGTTCGTACTTGAGGCAAGGATAGTGCACGGCCGCACCCCAATACGTCTTGTAGGGGCTGGGCCTGCCCTGCCNNGGCAGGGCAGGCCCAGCCCCTACAAAACCTGTCGCTAACCGCCCCGGTTTCATTCGGTCAGGAGAGCTTTTTCAACTCCGCCAGAATCTCGCCGTTGTCCGGCTGTTCCCGCAGCTCGTAGATTTTCGACCACGCGATTTTGCCGCCCTTATCAACAATGAAAATGGCCCGGTCGTTGATGAAGGGGATGGGGTGCTTGGTAGGAGGGAAAACCCCATAGGCCGTCGCCACTTCCGCGTAAGGCCAGCGATCCGTGGCCAGGGAAAATTTCAGGCCGCCCAGATGTTTCTGGAAGGCAATGTGAGCAAAGACCGAATCGGTGCAAATGCCCACCACTTCGGTATTCGCACTCGTAAACTTATCGAGATCCGCCTGAAATGACCCCAGTTCACTCTGGCAAACCGGGGTGAAATCGAGCGGATAGAATGCCAGGACCACGTTCTTGCCGCGATGGGCGGAAAGCTCAAACTCGCCCTGTGACTCGCCGGTCGCACAGGTCAGTTTAAAGTCCGGCGCCGGATCCCCAAGCTTTAGTGCCATATGAACCTCCTGGTTCAGCATGAATTCGGTGGCCCGCTCCGGGAGTGCCCGGACGAGCAGCATTCTTTCGCGTTCCGTCATCACCCTAACGTGTGAAATGAAATTCTACCCGAGGAACCTAACAAAAGAAAGGGGGTGGCGCGGGAAGAAGTCGGGGTCGGCGCGACTCCTCCCGCGTACATCAACCGAGTCTATTTTCTCGCTTCCCCGGTGGCGGCTCCGTGGAGCTTTACCTCCATCTTCTCTTCGACGCTGTCGTAGTACTCCTTCAGAATCGCAATCACTTCCGGCCTTGAGAACTCAGAGGGGACGTGCTTGCCCTCGCTCATCAGCTTGCGGAGCAGCGTTCCCGAAAGCAGCAAGTGGGCGCCGCCTTTGTAGTTGCCATTTTCATCGATGACGGCTTTGCTTTCGTGTGGGCAGGTCTTCATTGACGCCATGCTTCCGCATTCGTAGCAGTAGAAAGTCCAGTCCATGCACAGAGCGCGGAGCTTGAGGGCGCCCGAGGGAATCTCCTGGAAGATTTTCTGGGCATCGAAGGGGCCGTAGTAATCGCCCACGCCGGCGTGGTCACGTCCCACAATCAAGTGCGAGCAACCATAATTCTGGCGGAATACGGCGTGCAGCAGTGCCTCGCGGGGTCCGGCGTATCGCATCTCCATGGGGTATCCGCCCTGGATCACGCGGTCCCGCCGGAAGTACTTGTTCACCAGCGCGTCGATGGCCTTCACGCGCACTTCGGCGGGAATGTCACCGGCCTTCAGCTTGCCCACCAGTTGGTGGACATACACGCCATCACAAACCTCAATGGCGATCCAAGCCAGATAAGCGTGGGAATTGTGCATGGGATTGCGGAGTTGCAGGGCGGCAACCGTCCCCCATCCGCGTTCCTCAAACAGCTTGCGAGCCTCGGCGGGCCGTTGATAGATGCCTTTGAACATCTCCGGATAATAGGACTCCGAGAGGACCTTGACGGGACCCGCCAGGTTCACCGGCCCCTGCTCCATGACCTTCTCCACGCCGGGGTGTGCTGGATCCACTGTCCGGAACACTTGTTTGCACTCGTACTCCTTATCGATGGAATACTTCTCCGCCACCTTCATGGTGCCCATAATGGATTCGGTTTCCGTGTCCCACAGCGCCACTTCCTCTCCGATGGCAATGGATTTCGCCACGTCTTCCCCAGCGGAGAGAGTTATTGGGATGGGCCAAAAAAGGCCATTCTTGCTGGGCAGGCTGTAATCTTCGCCAACGCCTCGCCAGTCGTCCTTGCCCATGAACCCCTCCAGCGGGGTAAAGGCGCCAATTCCCATCATAATCAGGTCACTCGTCTCCCGAGTGGTCATGGGAACCTTCTTAAGACCTTCGGCTTTCTTGCTCTCCTCCTCCCTCGCTGTACCTTCCAAAAGAAGGGGTGTTAAATGACTGCTCCCGTGGGGGAGCACCAGCTTGCTCATTAGAACCTCCATTGAAATTTGCACAATGTGACCATGCGCCACAAGATTCGAAAATCGAAACTCGAAAATCGCAAATTGCGACGAGTTTCGAATTCCGATTTTCGTCATCCCGCCGCACACGCCTGCATAGAATCGCCTCAAACCGTTGGACGATGGAATTGTCTTGCCTAAAAACCCCGAACCAGACTATATTACCCTTCGCGAGGCTCAGGCGCATAGGGCGAAGTCGAACGGACAATATGCCCCTAATACGCAGAATCTTGCATACTCTTTGGGCATTCAACCCCTCAACCTGTGTCGTAACCTATTGTTATCATAACCTTAGAATGCTCATAATACATCTTGAAATGAACTTACAATTGCGCACACTTCGTAAGTATTCAGCACTTCCACGAGGATTTTGGATGCAAGAACTTAGCATTTCCCGGCTCGCAATGTACCTTGCACTCACGGTTGTAATCTTGGGACGCTACAACGAACCAACCCGCCCCCCCGCGCACTGACGCTATTCAACATGCTTCCAGTGGTGTATAAGGAAGGAATGGCACCCGAACCCAACTACCGGGATATGCTGGCGGTGGCAGTGGCGGAGGCTCGCAAGGGTCTCGAAGAGGGCGGCATTCCCATCGGCGCCGCGATTTTTGATGCCCGGGGCCAACTGATGGGCGAGGGGCACAATCGCCGCGTGCAGCATGGCGATCCCTCCCTGCACGGTGAGACGGACGCCTTCCGCAACGCCGGCCGTCAGCGCAGCTATCGCCGGCTCATCATGGTCACGACCCTTGCCCCGTGCTGGTATTGTAGCGGGCTGGTTCGGCAGTTTGGCTTCGGAACCGTCGTGGTGGGCGAAAGCCGCAACTTCCAGGGTGGCCTTGATTGGCTGCGCTCGCTGGGGGTGAAAGTGATCGACCTCGATTCCGAAGAGTGCGTCTCATTGCTGGCCGAATACATCCGCACCCACCCTGAGGTCTGGAACGAGGACATCGGGAAAGAATGAGTTCCACTTGGACAGGACGAATGGCAACGGGTAAGGCGTCGCCGCGGGCCGATGCCCCCCATGCTTCATGAACCCTCCAGATTGATGCTCTGTCTCTAAGCCTTACACTTTAAGACTGCCATTCCCCCCCCGTCTACTTCTCATTTGAGTTTGATTTCGGGCAGTCCAATTCCGGATTCTGATTAAAGTTCGTAGGGTTTCCGCCGATAAATAGAGTGCTTGGAAGGGGATTCCGTGGAGTCATGGATACCCGCGGGAGCGGCCCAAAGGCGGTGAGGCGGGACTGAGGGAGTCGGCATGTGCGAGGAGCTCGGAAGGCCTATCGAGATCCTGTTGGTGGAAGACAATCCGGGGGACGTTCGGCTGACGGCCGAGGCCCTCCACGATCTTAAGGCCAGCAACCATCTGACCGTCGCATCCGATGGAGTGGAAGCGCTGGGCCTGCTGCGCGGCACGCACCCGTACAAGGAAGCGTGTTATTTTGATCTCATTCTGCTCGACCTCAACCTCCCCAAGAAAAACGGCCGCGAAGTGCTGGCAGACCTTAAGAGTGATCCTAAGCTCAAACGCATCCCCGTGGTTATCCTCACAACCTCCAAGGCAGAGGAGGACATCCTCGCGACCTATGACCTTCACGCTAACTGCTATGTCAATAAACCGCTGGGGTTGGACCGGTTCATGCGTGTTGTCAGTTCGATAGAGGATTTTTGGCTCTCTGTTGTTACCCTACCGCGGGGGAAGCCCAATGGACATCAGTTCGATACGAACACTTCATATTGAGGATAACCCGGCAGATGCCCGGGCACTCTACGAAACTTTGGCGGAAGTTCCTGAAACACCCTTCCAACTCGAGTGGGTTAACGGACTTGGCCAGGGACTGGAAAAACTCGAGGCCGGGTCAGTGGATTTAGTGCTGCTGGACCTTCACCTGCAAGAAAGCCAAGGCCTGGCCACCTTCACCACCACCCATGCGTGCGCCCCCGAAGTTCCCATCATTGTCTTGACGGGATTAGACGATCGCGAACTGGCCCTGAAGGCCGTCCGCGATGGCGCCCAAGACTACCTGGTAAAGGGGCAAATTGAGGGTCCCTCTCTGGTGCGCCTGATGCAGCATGCGGTGGTCAGGCACCGCATTCAGGGGGAAACGGAAGGGCTCTTCTGGAAAGACCCCCTGACAGGTTTGTACAACCGGCAGGGTTTTCTGGTGCTAGGGGAACAGTTCCTGCGGTTTGCAGATCAAACCGGGCGTCCCTTGGCCTTGGTTTGGGCCGATGTTAACGGGCTGGAAAAGATAAACCGGAAGTTCGGGCTTCAGGAGGGCGATGCCGCGTTGCAACGGGTCGCCCGGGCGCTGATCGAAGCGTTTAAGCAATCCAACCTTGTGGCGCGGGTGGGTGGGGACGAATTCGCCTCCATGTGCCTGGGCTCCTCCGACTGGCCACGGTGGGATTTCAAGGCAGTCTTCGAGCAGGCCGTGCGGCCCCAAGACGCCGAGGAGCAAAGGCCGTATTCTTTGACGGTTACCTGGGGATTGTCCATCTACGACCCTGCCAAGCCGCGCGCCTTGGCCGAATTGATCAAACGCGCCGAAGCCCAAGGGCGACCTAAGATCCTTGCTCCCGACGCGTAAGGAGAGATCCTCGGGTAGCACAGCGCGGAGCAATAGAAAGTCAAAAGGCAAAGGGCAAAAGGCAAGAGTGAAAAGCCGCCCCTCCATGACTTTTGGCCAACCTGGCGACGGAGTAGTGGCACCCCTCGTGGGCGCCCTTGCGGAGGGCAGGCACGAGGCATGCCCCTGGTATATTGCGGCTTCGTCGCGCTGCCCTACCTCCTCAAGGAGTGGAAAGTACCCACGTGCTTGGAGTGATGCCATGAAGATGCCGCGGGAGGTCTCATCTTCTCTTCTTCCTGCAATGAGTCCCCTAAACCAGAGGGTCATCGCTCAGCATAGGATTCGCGTCAGGGAAGCCGGGGCTTACGTCCTGGCTTTTACGCTGGCGGTGGTCATCGTGGGGGGCTTCCTACGCTGGCACGTCGCCAACCTGTATGAGCAAGAAATGGCCAACTGGCGGGCTCGACAGGCCAGTGATGCCGGCGATCGAGCCCAGAGGATTTCGGATTGGTTAGCTGAACGTCAAGCCGATGCGCAATTGTTCGCCATTTATCCTTCCGTGCGTAACGCCTTGCGGGCACATAGTGACGCCGGCCATCTTCCCGGGCGTCCTTCTGGCAGCCAGCGGGAATTGACTGCCTCCCTGGATGAAATCGAGTGGGTATGCCCTTACGCCAGGGTCTACGTTTTAGATTGCGACGGACACGTCATGCCACGGTCAAGCCGTTCTGTGCCTTTGAGTCCACTGCTTACTGAAATCTGCCGCAAGGTGCCCGAGACGGGGGCATCCCGCATCGATCTGGTGGGAAAGACGGCGGAAGAAACCCTGATCAGTTTTAGCGTGGCGGTGGTTCCCGAACCGGGAACACTCGGCGCAGGCCAAGCCCCGGGCAGGCCTTTGGGAGTTGTCCTGGTGGTGTTGGATGCGGCGCACACCCTATTTCCGCTGGTGGCGCGGGAACCCGTCCCGACGCAGACGGGCGAGACGATTCTGGTGCGCCGCGAGGGGAACGACATGGTCTATTTCTCCCCCTTACGGCGTATTCCCATCAGTTCCCCGGACCTGCGGTTTCCTTTGTCCGGCGCTCCCGCCCCCGCACACCTCGCTTTGCAAGGTCGCAAGACCCTTGTGCTGTACAACGACTACCGGGGTGTCCCGGTGCTGGCGGCGACGCAGTACATCCCGCTGGCCGGATGGGGGCTGGTCCGCAAAATCGACCTCGCGGAAACACTAAGGAATTATCACCGGATGGCCATGGCGGAGGGGTTGGCAGGATGTCTTTTAATTACCATCCTGGCTGGTTTTTTGATGTTTCACCGCCGCGTCGTGCTAACGCGGGTACTGGAACAGGCGGGCGAAGTTCGGGCCCACCTGGCGGCGATTGTGGAATCTTCCGAAGACGCCATTATCGGTAAGCGTCTGGACGGCACGATTGCCAGTTGGAACCGCGGCGCCGAGCAACTTTATGGCTACCGGTCCAAGGAAGTGATGGGCCGATCCATCGCGCTTCTGGTGCCCGCGGACCTCACTGACGAATTGCCCGCGATCCTGGAAAAGATCAAACGAGGAGAATTGGTTGAGCATTACGAGACGGAGCGGGTGAGAAAAGACGGCACGCGCGTCCCCGTATCACTGACCGTCTCTCCGCTCAAAGACGCGGCCGGCGCCGTCGTGGGGGCGTCGTCGATTGCCCGCGACATCACCGCGCGCAAGCACACCGAAGAGGCGCTGCGGGATTCTGAAATTCAATTTCGCCGGCTCTTTGAAGCCGCGAAGGATGGAATTCTGATCCTCGACGCAGACACGGGAGAGATAAAAGATGTCAACCCGTTCTTGAGCGATCTCCTGGACTTCCCGCGAGCCGACCTGCTGGGAAAGAAGCTCTGGGAAATCGGTCCCTTGCAGGATGCCCTTTTGAGCAAGACAAGCTTTGAGGACTTGCAGAGTAACGGATACGTCCGGTATGAACATCTCCCCCTGGAAACCCGCAACGGGAAACGTGTTGAGGTGGAATTCGTCAGTAATGTTTACAGCGTTGGCCAGCTTAGAGTAATCCAGTGCAACATCCGCGACATCACCGAGCGCAAGCGGGCGGAACTGCGCTTACGCCAGTCGGAAGAAAAATACCGAACATTGTTCAACTCCGTTGACGATGGCTTCTGCATCATCGAAGTGCTATTTGACGAAAACAATAAGCCGGTGGATTACCGGTTTCTGGAAATCAATCCGTCGTTTGAGAAGCAAACGGGGATCCAAAATGCGCAGGGGAAAAGAATGCGCGAGATTGCCCCGCAGCATGAAGAGTGTTGGTTTGAAATTTACGGAAAAATAGCTTTGACAGGCGAATCCGTGCGGTTTCAAAACCAGGCAGCGCAACTCCAACGTTGGTATGACGTTTATGCCCTCCGTGTCGGAGAACCGCAGGGAAAGACGGTAGCGGTCGTTTTCCATGACGTCACCTGGCATAAGCGCGCGGAGGAAGAGATCCAGAGGGTGAACCAGCAACTCGAGCAACGGGTCGCCGAGCGCACGGCGGAACTTGAGGCTGCGAATAAGGAATTGGAAGCCTTCACCTATTCGGTCTCGCACGACCTGCGCGCGCCGCTTCGGCATGTGGACGGGTTTTCGAAGCTGCTCGTCGAAGAGCATGGCGCGGAGCTGTCCCCTGATGCCCGGGAATACATCGCGACCATCCGCGACTCGGTCCTCCTGATGGGCATGTTAATCGATGACTTGCTCAATCTCGCGCGTCTGGGGCGAAAGCAACTGAACATGCAGGTGACAGGATTGAACTCCCTCGCTGAAGAGGTCATGGCCGACTTGAAGCGCGCCAACCCCGATCACTTAATCGAGTGGAAGGTTGAGACGCTGCCCTTCGTCGAGTGCGATCCCGGGTTGATGAAACAGGTCTTCGCTAATCTGCTCTCCAACGCCGTCAAATTTACTCGCCCGCGGAAACCCACCGTCATTGAGGTGGGAGTGACCTCTCATAATGGCGCGCGCGCCGTCTTTGTCCGCGACAACGGCGTGGGCTTCAGCATGAAGTACGCCAACAAACTCTTTGGGGTGTTTCAGCGCCTGCACCGGGCGGAAGACTTCGAAGGCACAGGTGTCGGCCTGGCTACGGTCCAGCGCATCATTCACAAACACGGAGGGCGCGTTTGGGCGGAGGCTGAACTCGATAAGGGCGCGACCTTCTATTTCACCTTGGGATCGTTGGACGGTCCCGCAACGGAAAACGAGGGTAGTGGTGCCGTTGGCGGTAGCGGCGGTCTCTGGCCGCCGGTTTTTAGAATCAATAAGTTCGGCGGCCAGAGACCGCCGCTACAGAATCAAATTGACCCACTAGCGGAAATAGGAACTGAGTCCGGAGGCAATCCATGATCCAGGAAGATCCGCAAATTCTCCTCATCGAAGACAATCCCAAGGATGTCAAACTGGCTGTGCATGCTTTGCGTGAGGAAAACCTCGCCAACGGGATACAAGTGGCACGTGACGGAGAAGAAGCGCTCGACTTTCTTTTCTGCCGGGGCGAATTCGCCAGCCGCAGCTTTGACCACCCGCCCCGCCTGGTGCTTCTGGACATAAAACTTCCCAAGGTGGATGGCCTGGAAGTCCTGCGCGCGGTGAAGGGCGACGCACGCACCCAAGCGATCCCGGTGGTGGTGCTCACCTCCTCGCGCGAAGAAAGTGATTTGGTGGAGAGCTACAAACTGGGCGTCAACGCCTATATCCAGAAGCCCGTGGAATTCGATGCCTTCCGCCAAGCTGTGAAATATCTGGGGCTTTTCTGGCTGGTGGTCAATGCGCCACCACCCCCAAGCACTTTTCACCCCTGAAAGGGTCTTGACTCTTGGCATACGGAGCGAAGCTTTGGAGAGCGTTATTCCGCGACTTTTTGGCCCCGCCCTCCCATCGAGCGTCCAAACGTGGTGAGAAGTCCGGGCTAACGCGAGCATACTTCACCGCCAGCAAGCTGGTTGGCAGAAGTTGAAATACCAGACCAGCCAGCAAGCTGGCTGGCGAAAAAGCGGCAGTAAGCTGCCGCACTCCAAAGCTTCGCCCCGTATGCTGGTGCTGGTTTTGGAAGGCGAGGCGTACTATGGACGTAAAAACAATGGATGGCATAATCGCTTCTCCGCCCCCTCTGCGGGTGCTCATCCTGGAAGATAACCCGCGCGACG
>PLWR01000300.1 GCA_003165615.1 Acidobacteriota bacterium
CAGGGCTTCGAGGTCGGCTTGGTCTCTTGCCCTCCCCGTCATCTTCTTGTTGAGTATGAGCGCTTCACGGCCGATAAAGTTCACGCGGGTTTCGCCCACTACAGCCTCGACTCGGCTCGTCCATCCCTCGTCAAAGGTTACCCCGGTGATGGGAGTGAGAAGGTCGATCCGGTACGGTGGAACGCCCAACTGGATTACGCGGTAGGTATCTACAAAATCAGCGGCTTTCGGGCCGAGAGCGGCGAATCCAAAATCTGACAATGCTAATTCCAACTTAACGGAGTTTTCCGGGGAGTTGCGAACCAGGACGTCAAGGCCGCCGGTGTAGCGTGGAAACCCGTGGTGAGCCAGAGCCACCGCTCCCACCACAAGGTATTCAACGCTGTTTGAGTTGAGCGATTCGATAAACGCGCGCCAGTCTTCCGGAAGTGGCATCGCTCTCCTTGTGGGCCATCGCCCGAAGCTGGAAGAGAATCTCCAGGCGTTCCGCCGGCGAAAGCCGACGGTAGAACTCGCGCTCGGCGACATCGGCCTCCTGGAAAGTTTGAAACTTGGTGACGACCGGCTTCATACCGATATTATATTCGGTGAGGCCCGAAAGTCCTACGGCAAAACACTTGAGCCTTCGGGGATTGATGGGAGTGCCGCAGTGGCGCTTGGCCGTCTGGATTCTGCCAAGCAGGAACCCCGGCTTGGTAGGGGAGGGCTCCCCTACCCAATAGACACCTTCCGACCTCAAGGCCGGGGCTACAGTCAAAATAGCACACGACCCATTGACGGTTTGATTTTGTCGGTGCTTGGCGGGACAATAGGCCCAGCGAAGTCTTGAATCTGAAAGTGAGGCGTTTGTTATGGCCTTCAAAGAACTTAAGTGCCTGGTTTGCAACCAACCCGAAAATCGTTGCACGTGCATCAAGTATTGCGCCCTGTGCCAGACGGATTACCGGGTTCGCCTCACCGAGGACGGCCAGTTCTACTGTGCCGACTGCCGCGAGGCGTGCGGCTACAAAACCCAGGACGATTTTTGAGAAAGCAAGAGGATTGCTTTTACCGGGGTGCGCCTGTACCATCGAAATTATGCTTGTGGCCCGCCCATCGCTGGCCTGGAAAATTGCGACGGCCAACATCTTTCTTGCCCTCTTCGCCGTATTGCTCGCTGGGATGCTGCAATACCGCAAAGAGCAGCGCATTCTCGCCGCCACCATGCGCTAGGGATTGACGCAGGTGGCCACCAGCGGCGCGCTGCTGATGGACGGCGAGAAGGCGGAAGCGCTGATCCATGGGCACACGCCCGCCACCACTGCTCCGATTACGCAAGTCTTTCGATCCCTCTTGATCGCCAGCCCGGAGGTGGACCGCATTTACGTGCTGGGGGTTCTGCCCGGCGGCGAACCGCACTTCCTGTTGGGGCAGGGGGTGATGACCGATATCGATCCCGGATCGGTATTATCCGCCCACGCGCGGGAGTGCATTGAGCGCGGCTCTCCCATTACCACTGACGTTTACGAGGATTCGGATGTCAAGTGGTTCTCCGCCTTTCACCCGTTGCGCGATCGGCAGGGAAGGGTGATCGCGGTATTGGGGGCGGACGAACGCGCTTCCGACCTTCAGGTGGAGGCGCGGGACCGGCTGAGGTCCACGCTGTTTTCGGGATTCGCGGCGGCGGCGGTGGCCGTGCTGCTCAGCTTCCTCCTCGCCCGCAGCGTTACTCGCCCCTTGAAATTGATGGCGGAGAGCACTTCGGAAATCGCCGCGGGAAATCTCAATATCCGCCTGAATATCCATAGCCGCGATGAAGTGGGTGAACTGGCGAATTCGTTTAACCAGATGGTGGAACGATTGTCCGCGGCGGCCGATGATCGCGCCCGCCTGCAAAAAGAACTATTGGAAAAACAGAATTGGGGTATGCACTTGACTCCCCTTGGAGGGTAACCGTGGCCTATGAATATGTGAAATCTTATTACGGTGTCAATCCAGAGCCCGGTCAGCGAGTCACAACGAAAGATAAGCAAAAGAGTGGCACTATTGCCCGAAAGAAAAGCTATGACCAGTACGTTTATGTCACTTTCGACGGGTCAGGCTTTAGTGTCCCCTGTCACCCATTGGACTTGGAGTACGGGAAATGACTAAGGGGAGTCAAGTGCATACCCCAAAAACAGAAATTGGACCAGGAACTGAGCCTGGCGGCGGAGATTCAGCACAGTTTCCAACCGGTTACGTTCCCTTGCTCCCCGTGGTTTTGCACCAGCGCACGCACCGTGCCGGCACAGGTGGTGGGCGGGGACTTTTATGATTTCATCGACCTGGGAAACCACCGTCAGGGGATCGTGATCGGCGACGTGGCGGGGCGGGGCATTGCCGCGGCGCTCTACCTGGCACGGCTCATCAGCGATTTCCGTGCGGCGGCGATCCGCGCCGCCAGCCCCCGCGAGGCGCTGGAGCGGCTGAATCAACAGCTTTTGATGCGCTCCACGCGCGGACTTTTTGTCACCATGACCTATCTGGTCTTGGAGGCGCAAACCGGGGAAGTCTGCTATGCTACAGGTGGTCACCTCCCTATGCTGCGCCGCAGCGGGGCTACCCATGAAGTGGACATTATATACGGAGACGAGGGCCTACCCCTCGGCATCGAGAAGGATTCATTGTTGGCCGATCGCAAAATCCAGCTTGCGCCGGGTGACACTTTGTTACTGGTCACGGACGGGGTCGTGGAAGCTTTGGAATCCGATCGGAGTGTTTTTAAGCTCGACAAACTAGCGCTAAGCCTTTGTCAGGCAAATTCCGGCGCCAGTCAAGTGGTGGAGAGTATTTTCAAGGAAATCAGCCGGATTTCTTCTGAGCCCCCGGAGGATGATTTGACGGTGCTGGCCGTTACCTGGACTCCTCCGCAAAGGGGGGTCCAGACGTGATAAGAATCGCCATCGACAGCGAGCCCCGGCTGCTGAATATCCTGCGCGGTGTGGTAAAATTTCGCGCACACGAAGCAGGATTACCCAATTCCGACGCTGAGTATGTGGCCTTGGCCATTGATGAGGCTGCTGCCAATGTCATCCGCCACACCTATGGCAGCCGGCACGACGCGCGGATGGCACTGGAAGTTCGCTGTTTACCGGATCGACTGGAATTCATTCTGGAGGATTGGGGGCCCAAGGTCTGCGAGGAATCGATCCGCCCCCGCTCCCTGGATGAGTTGCGGCCCGGTGGCCTCGGCACATTCTTTATTTATAGCTTTATGGATGAGTGCTCATACGACCCGGGTTTCAAAGAAGGTAATCGCCTGAAGTTGGTCAAGTTTTTGAAACGAAAGGGTGCTGGGTGCAATGATGAAGGTTCAAGTGCGAAATCTGGATAAGATCTCGGTTCTCGACTCCTCGGGCGACGTCGATCTGTATTCTTCGCCGCTCCTACGCGAAGCCTTGCTGGCAGAGATCAAGGCGGACGGCCCCAGTGTTTTGGTTAACATGTCCGCGGTGACCTATATTGATAGCTCCGGCATCGCCACGCTGGTGGAAGGCTTGCAACTTTCGCGGCAGACCAAAACACGCTTTGGTCTTTTTGGACTGCGGCCCAACGCCCGCTCGGTGTTGGAGTTGGCGCGCCTGCACAGAGTTTTCACGATCTTCGAAACGGAAGCGGAAGCCCTGGAAAAGATCGGTTCCGTTCAACCCTTCAGCGGGATATGAGAAGAGCAGTGACGAGTGACAAGCAAAGAGCGACAAAAGCAGTTCGCATGGTCTTGCTCGTCACTCTTCACTCGTCACTAAGGTAAGGCTATGACCGGCGTTCTGTCTTTCCTTGGACGCAATACGCTGGATTTTCTCCGCTACGTGAGCGGACTCTATGACCTGAGCGTGAAGGCCGCCTATTGGACCTTCGTCGCGCCGTTCAGGGGCCGCCATGTCAAGTGGGGGAGTGCCATTCACCAGATGGTGGTGGCGGGCGTTGATTCCATTCCCATTGTCTCGCTGATTTCCCTTTTTATTGGCATTGTGCTGGGCTTGCAGGGCGCTTACCAGCTTGCCAAGTTCGGGGCAACTTATTTTGTTACCGCGCTGGTAGGCGTTTCCATGACGCGGGAGCTGGGGCCGCTCCTCACGGCCATTATCATTGCCGGGCGGTCGGGGTCGGCGTTTGCCGCCGAGCTCGGCACCATGAAGGTGTCAGAAGAAATCGACGCGCTCGAAGCCATGGGACTCAACAGCGTGCGTTACCTGGTGGTTCCCAAGTACCTCGCCATGCTGATTATGATGCCTTGCCTCACCCTGATTTCCGACCTCTCGGGAATCCTGGGAGGCGCCCTCTTTGAGATCGCGCAGCTCGATAAGACCTTTTCGATGTGCCTTGCAGCCACCCGCGACGCGCTGGTGATGCATGACATCACCACGGGGCTGATCAAGAGCGTGGTGTTCGGCCTGATCATCACCACCATCGGGTGCAATGAAGGCTTCTCCGTCCAGGGTGGCGCGGAGGGGGTCGGTAAGGCCACAACCTCTTCCGTCGTGGTTTCGATTTTTCTGATTATCCTTGCGGATGTGATCTTTACCGCGATCTTCTACTTTACGGGTTAAACATGGCGAATGGTTTCGACGGCCCGATGATTCGCGTGGAGGACCTGGTCACTCACTATGGTGAGCGGTGCATCCTGAACCACGTCAATCTGGACTTTCCCACGGGCGAGACCATGGTGATTCTGGGAGGCAGCGGAACCGGCAAGAGCACGTTGTTGCGCCACATCATGCGCCTGGAGACTCCCACTTCCGGCCGGATCCTCATCAAGAACCAGGACATCTGCCCGATGTCGGAAGAGCGGTTCAACCAGTTCCGCCGCAAAATCGGCATGCTGTTCCAAAGCGCCGCGCTGTTCAATTCCATGACCATTGAAGAAAACGTGGCGCTGCCCTTGCGCGAGCTGACCCAACTGGAAGATTCCACCATCCGCATCATGACGCGCATCAAGCTGGACCTGGTGGGGCTGAACGGATTTGAAAACTACATGCCCTCGCAATTGAGCGGCGGCATGAAGAAACGCGCCGGCCTAGCGAGAGCGCTGGCGATGGACCCGGAGATTCTCCTTTTCGATGAGCCTTCGGCGGGACTCGACCCCATTACCGCGGCGGGAATCGATTCGCTGATCCTGAAATTGAAACTTGCCTTCCGCATGACCATCATTGTGGTGACGCACGAACTGCCCAGCGCCTTTATGATCGCGGACCGCATCACGGTGATGGATCGCGGCGAGGTGATCGCCACGGGAACGCCGGAAGAGATTCGCAACAGTCAGCACCCGCGCGTGCTGCAATTCATGAACCGGATCCCCGAAGGCGATCAAATCGACCAGCAGGAGTACCTGCGCTCGCTGACGCAGAACTAGGTGTCAGGGCAGAGGTGTTGGGTGCGGGGAACTGGGTTCTGGGTAGAACAGCCGAAACTCGAAATTCCAAACTCGAAATTCGGCGTGCAGCTCACGAGTTTCGAATTTCGATTTTCGAGTTTCGCTCTCGCGACGAGGTAAAAGACTTATGGCGCGTACCAACGAGGAAATCAAGGTTGGAGTGGTGGTGGCGGCGGGGGCGCTGCTGTTTCTGGTGGCCCTGGTCTTTGTGGGCGGAGTAAACCTGCTTCGCAAGAAGAAAGTCGAGTACACCACATACTTCAAATTTGCCGGCGGTCTGGAACCCGGCAGCCTTGTCCGCTACGGCGGCTTGAAGGTGGGGACCGTTGAGACCGCTGCCCTCGACCCTGCGGATTCCACCCGCATCAAGGTTGTGTTGCAGGTCGAGCCCGGCACGCCGGTCAAAACCAACTCCCGGGCGCGCATTTCGTCACTCGGTTTTCTGGGGGAAAATTACCTGGAGGTTTCCCCCGGTACGCGCAATGCCGCCACCCTGCCCGCCGGCAGCGAGATCCCGGCACTCGAAACCGTGCAATTGTCGGACGTATTTAATAATGTGAATAACATCACCCTGACGGCTACAAAACTGGTCAACGACCTGGATGCCCAGGTCCTGGTGCTGTCCAAAAACTCCAACGTATTGATCGACAACCTGAACGACGTGGTGAACGCGGAGAACAAGGAGCATTTCAATTCCGTTCTGGCCAACTCTGACGAGATGCTGAAGCAATCGCGGCCGCACATTGAGAAAACCCTGGCCAACCTGGAGACCGTGAGCGGCAAGATGTCACCGACCATCGACAATCTTAATGGCACGATCGGCAGGACCAACAAGCTCACCGACCACCTGGACGCCGTGGTGGTGGAAAACCGCAAGGAAATTCATGACACCCTCCTTCGCCTGCAAACCTCCCTCACCGAGGCGGAACGGATGATCAATGACCTGGACGATACGCTGGGGGCAAATCGCGGCAACCTGGATGAAACTCTGGAAAACATCCGCGCCACCAGTGAAAACCTCAAGGAATTCTCCGACACGGTCAAACAGCATCCTTACAGCCTGATTCGAATCAAGGCGGAGCAGGATCGCCTGCCCCCGGGGGGGAAGTGAGTAGTAGGCAGTAGGCAGAAGGCAGCACTGCCACCGGCGGGAGCCGGATTGAATAGCCTGTGACTCGCAATTTCGTGAGCCGTTTAGAGTCAGAAGGTTGCCGTTTAGTCACAGGCCAGTAAGCAGGAAGAGCAGTGCGAGCTCAAATGATGGTAGCGCGACCTGTTTTGTAGGTCCGCGGTTCTTGAGCCCCAAAGGGGCGCCCCACTCTAGCCCAGGGCAACGCCCTGGGAATCACGGAACAATTGGAGTCGCGAGCCCTGAAGGGGCGATCTACGAAACCCACCGTTTAGCCAAACGGGGGTAGGGGCTACATTGGCCTAAGGTGCATCGGCTCTAGACACAAATGCTAGATCTTCATCTTCGGGGATTGAAGCGGCGGGAATAAAAGTACGACCGAGGACATCCTCAAGGATCATGATGCCCCCGCCGTGCTCTTGCATGTGCCAATCTGTTTCTGGGTCACCTGTAAATTCGACTGCAACCAGTTCGATTTGGCCTGGTTCGCCGTGGAATAGTACATGGTCGCCCCTTTTTATCTCTTTGCCTGATTGGTATCTTAGAATCATCCTGGGGCTCTTTCCTCCTCACACTCCTTGCTCTCCCATAGTGATACAAGGTCAGCCACGCTCCAAAGTGTTAGCGCGCCCTTTCAGGGCTTGGGGCCGTGATTACACCCTGGTCCCCAGGGCGTTGCCCTGGGCTGGGATGAATCGCCCCCTTGGGGCTCAGGCCCGCCCATTGCCCACTGCTTCCCGCCTATTGCCTTCTGCCTACTGCTCCGGCCGGATTCTTGCGGCGGAGGGCTGCGCGGTGATGGTGAGCCAGTCAGCGCGCACACGGTCCCATTCCTGGATGAACAGGCCTTGTTCCTCAAAGAAGGTGCGGATGCGTGTGGTGTCCCACCCGGCGATTTCCTCCAGGATCGGTACCATGATGCTCAGGGCATCGTCGCTCAAGACGGTGCGCTTGGCAATGGGAGCGATGTGCCGCCCCTGCGAAACAGCAATGGTGAAGCCTTCGCGCCGGTTCACATGCATCATGACGTGAATGTCGGATCCGCCGTCTCCAACGTAGAGGATGCGTTCCGGGCCCACCTGAAACTTCTTCTGTAAATTATCCAGCACCGCCACTTTGCCGTAGCCGGCATTAACCCGGATGATGGACTCCACCCGCCCGGAGTCATCGTACTGCAATTGCGTGCCGTGAATGTGATCAGCGGGAATGATATCTTCCAGCGCCGACTCGATAACTTCCTGCGGGGCGGCGGAAATGACGTGGAAGTCGAAGCGAAATCCCAGGACGGCGCTGGCGAGCAACTCCGAGAGCTGCCGGATGTTTTTCTTCAGCCGCACACCTTTCCCCGCCTGCACTAGGTGTTCTTTGCGGACGCGGGCCCCATATTCGGGGTCATGGAGCAGGAGATAGCTCAATTCGCCGCCTTGCTGCACCAGGTTTTGTATCGCCAGCGTCGCGACTTTGGCTTCAAAGACCTTGGCCGGGATTCCCGCCAACTCACTGAGGACCAGGCCGGAATCGTTGAAACTCAAGGTCTGGTCGAAATCGCTTGCCAGCAGATACTGCTTGACCATGGGAATGGTGGCTTGCATAAATGTCCTCCTGATCACGTAGTCTGGGTTATCTTGGCTACGGACGATATTCAGATTCGATGAAGATTTGATGGCGGAGCAATTATCTGATCGATGCCATAATCCCGCAGCCAGTACAGGCGGCAACTGCTTGCCACGAAATACTATGGCAACGGAAGACGGATTCAGGGGGCCGGTTCTGATCTCTTGGTGGATATCCCATCGCAAGGTTTATGTTAGTGGAAAGCACCCGCTTTGGTCAAATCCATTGAATTTATGACGCCCATAAGCATTAGGCAGAAAGCCATGGGCGCTTGGCCGCAGGCAGAAAGCAAAGAAGGAAGAAGAAGGGCAGCTTGCCGCTCCCCCACGGGCGTTTCCCGCTGCCACGAGGGTAAGGGAAAACCTCCCCTATTCCCGAACGGGGGGCCGGAGAACTATACTGTCTCTGGAAAAGTTCTTGTGGTGAGGAAAACCGGTTGTGATAGCATTTCGAATCTGCGATCCCTTTGACTGCCTGGGCGCGGAGTCTACAAGCGGAGAAGAGTCAGAGGTATGGCGCGTCGAAACCCTTTTGCGGTAGCCGGCCCAACCCTAATCTCAGGGGGTTCTGTCCTTCGATTAGTCCTTAGGGTCTTAGCCCTGCTGGTTGTCGTTTTTCTGGCTCTGGCAGGAGTAGGGGCGGGTCTGACTTACTACGTGACCAAGCCCAACATCTCGCCGGAAGCGGTCACCCCCCAAACTTACCTGCTCAATAGTTATATTTCGCTTAACTTTGTTGACCGCTCCGGGGGGGAGCATGAGGGCTGGTTGCTGCTCGGATTGCGTGGTGCNNCTGGGAAGCATATTGCGTGACAACCATTTCAATGTGTACATCTTTAATTTTTATGGACAGAAGGTGAGGGAAAGCCGCTCGAACCTGGGACCCCGGCAGGCATCCGATTTGATGGCGGCGATTGAAACCGTGGCCAAGCAACCCGGTGTCAATCCCAACCGCGTCGGATTATTCGGGACGTCCGTGGGCGGCTACGCCGCGTTGGTGGCGGGTGAACTGAATCCCAAAGTGAAGGCGCTGGTGGTCGATACGACCTACTCGACCCCGGAGCAGATGTTTGATTCGCAGATTGAACATCTGCTGGGAGGCTCCAGCGGGCTTTTTCACCTAATCACTGAAGCGGAGTTTCACCTCGCCTCAATGGGAGGTGGGTCCTACTCCATGCCTGCCAACCTGTCCAAGCTCGCAGACACCCCCAAGCTTTTTATTTCCGGGCGTGATAATCCTCCTTTGGCGGCGATGACCGAGGCCCTTTACAACCAGGCGCCCCAACCCAAGCAGTTGTTGGTGATGGAGCATTCCGAGTCCGGGTTGGCAATTCAGGCGGAGAAAAGCGAGTATGAGGATCAGGTCCTCAACTTCTTCCTCCAGAAACTCTCTCTCCGCACCAACTAACGGTGGCATGGCATCCGCGCGTTAGCGCGCGGGCAGAACGAACGGGTAACCGCGCAAGGCATTTCCTTGGTATCTGAGCAGCGAATGAAACCAGCGGTGGCTGACCACAGTCCTCAAATTTCCGCACCGGCAGAGCCAGCGGCCACGCCGCCGCGCGTGACGTTCAATCAGCGATTGCAATACTGGGCCGCGCTGGCGGCACTCAAGACGCTCGGCTGGTTTCCCCACAAGCTGGCGCGCGGTGTTTGCGCCCTCCTGGCGGCGTCAAGCTACTGGCTTTGGCCCCGTTTGCGGCGCGTGGGACTCTTCAATCTGCGGCTGGCCTTTCCGGAATGGACTGAGCGGGAGCGGCGGCGCGTTATTTACGGTCTCTTCCAGAATTTCGGGCGCATGCTGGCCGACTACGCCCACTTTCCCCGGTGGAATCGCGACAACATTGAAAGCCTGATTATCTACGATGGCTTTGAAAACTACGCGCGCGCCCAGAGCCAGGGCCGCGGCGTGCTTTTCCTGACGGCGCACTTCGGCAACTGGGAACTGGGCTCTTTTGCCCATGGCCTCTATGGCTACCCCTGCCATTTCGTCGTGCGCGAAATGGACAATCCCCTGATTGACCAGCTTATCAGTCGCTATCGCTGCCAGAGCGGCGGCACGGCGATTGATAAAAGCGAATTTGCGCGGGGAGTCCTGCGGGCCTTTGCGCAAGGACACGCGGTGGGTGTGCTTACCGATCAGAACATGCTGCCGAACGAGGGCGTCTTCGTGAACTTCTTCGGCCGGCTGGCATGCACCACTTCGGGCCCCGCCCGCGTCGCACGGAAAACCGGTGTTCCCGTCGTCCTGGGGTTGGTGATCTGGGATGCGAAGCTGAAGAAGTACCGCTTGCGCTTCGAGCCCGTGGAATGGATCAAGCGCGATGATCCCGAGGAAGAGATCCTGGCCAATACGGCGAACTTCACCCGCCTGATNNAAACCCGGCCGCCCGGGGAACCGCCGCTGTATCCCTTCTAGCTGTCAGCTATCAGCCGTCAGCGTTCAGCTAAAGCCTTGGCTGATAGCTGAACGCTTAGTACTTTTTGCTTGGGGCTTGTTTGTCTCTTCTGGCGCTCTGCTTTCGGCGGCCAGTTGTTAGGAAGGCCTTAGCTGAATGCTGAAAGCTGATCGCTGAA